>DATIUL010000061.1:0-14449 GCA_035466865.1 Anaerolineaceae bacterium
AACCCCATTACTCCCAAAACTGAGGTAAATACGCTTTATTTGCTTCAAGTATGTCAACTAAAACCATTTCCGCAATATCAAGGTCATTGATAACTGGGTCAAGTAGGAGTGACTGGATTGCCAATTGTCGGTCGCCCCGAACTACTGCATCAATGCAGAGTTGACTGCAAAGGGTTTCTCTTTGCAGCAGACCGGTAATTGCTTTGGGCATTTCACCAATAATCTCCCCGTGTATGCTGCCTGAGCTTAAAATTGCTGGAACTTCCACAATACTCTCTGGGCTCAAACCAGCTATCAACCCTGCGTTGGGAATATTGACCGACTCCCAGTAAAGTGGGCGATCGTTCAGCAATCCAGTAATAACTTCCAGAGCGCCTTCGCTATCTGGATACTTAAAACTTTCAGCGCTTTGCTTAGTGGCCATAGTGGTCTTGATCATATCCCATTGAAAATCGCGCAGGGCAGCATTAAGGTCCCAATCATAAAGGCTGCAATCGTATTTTTTCCAGGGATTCGTCAGTGGGTTAGACATCCAGGGCAAATATTCACAAAGATGTTCATCCCCGGGGATGGGGAAAAGGCCAAAGTGATTAAAAACTTTACGGGTCAGGGGTTCAAATCCCGCATCCACCTTCTCCCAGGCTTCACGAAATGCCGGGTAAAGATCTTCTCCACTGGTACGATCCTGTAAATTTAACATCCAGGTAAAGTGATTTAGGCCAGCTGCTTTGATCTTAAAGGCATTTTGTCCCAAAGCCTGAAAGTGGTGGCTGGCCTGGTGATTGCGTGGGTCCGCATGGGTACTCAGAAATTCTTCTGCGCCATCAAATCGATACCGTTCGGCAAACGCTTTAGCTGCCATGGCGTATCCCATGCCCAATTGGTGGCAAAGGCCAACAACCTTTACGTTTGTGTATTGGTTGACCAGGTAGCACAAGCGATGCATGGGGTTTGTGAAATTGATCAGCCAGGCTTCTGGGGCGAAAGTTTCAATGTCCCTGGCAATGCCAAGTACCGGCACGACATTTCTGGCCGCGTGGGCAAAGCCACCTGGCCCGCCATTTTCACCATAGGGTTGACGCAAGCCATATTTATCCGTAATTTTACAATCTGCTTCCCAAAGCTCTTCCCTGGGGGTGACTTCAGTCGAATTGATGACGAAATTTGCCCCTTTTAAGGCATCTTTATGATTGGTATGGCTACTTATCTGTTTGTGACAGTCCCATTCTAAATTCAACCATTCGGCCAGTTGACTGATCAGGTCCAAAGACTCCTGGTTATGATCGACAAGGCAAATTTCGCTGCTGTTCAGATCATTGGACTGAAGTAGCGTGATCAAAGTAGAAAGACCGAAAGAAAAGCTTCCGGCTCCGACGCAAACAATTTTGGTCATTTCAGCTCTTTTTTTGAAAGATATTCTATTATAGCTTTAGCCGCCTTACGGCCAGCCCCCATGGCTAAAATGACAGTGGCACCGCCAGTTACGATATCGCCGCCAGCAAATACGCCTGGCATGGAGGTATAGCCAGTCTCAAGGTCAGCCACAATATGCTCGTGCTTGTCAAACGAAAGATCAGGCGTGGTTTTCTGAATAATGGGGTTGGAGCCGTTGCCCACCGCCACAATGACGATATCCATAGGCAATTCGTATTCGGAACCTGAAATGGGTGTGGGTCGCCTGCGGCCTGAACTATCTGGCTCGCCTAGCTCCATTTTGATGAGGCGAATGGATTTTAACCAACCTGTCTCATTGCCTTTGAATTCAATTGGATTTCTCAGGAAATCGAACTTGACGCCTTCAGCCTTGGCATGTTCAATTTCTTCCACCCGGCCAGGCATTTCAGCTTCGCTGCGGCGGTAGATGATCGTAGAACTGGCGGCTCCCAGACGAATTGCCACGCGCGCAGAATCCAATGCTGTGTTGCCTGCGCCGATAACCGCTACATGCTTTCCCAAGAGGTTCAGGACGGGCGTATCAACTTTTGGATATTCGTAAGCCTTCATCAGGTTCACCCTGGTCAGGAATTCGTTGGCCGAGTACACACCAATAAATGATTCCCCGGGAATATTGAGGAAATAAGGCAAACCAGCCCCAGTGCCGATAAAGATGGCTTCAAAACCTTCTTCCCGCATTAAGTCCTGAATGGTGTAGGTTGCTCCAATTAAAGCGTCTGCCTCAAATTTGACACCTTGCTCCTTTAGGGCATTCACCTCGAGGCTGACAATATCTTTAGGTAAACGGAATTGGGGAATGCCATAGCGCAGCACGCCGCCAAAATCGTGGAAAGCTTCAAAAACGGTCACATCATAACCAGCTTTTATCAGATCCCCAGCGCAACTTAAACCAGCTGGGCCAGAGCCTACAATGGCTACTTTCCGGTTTTGGGTGGCTTGCGGGACAACCGCTGGAACAGAGCTATCTTGCGCATAGATATCGCTGCAATAACGTTCCAGCGCGCCAATCGCGATGGGTTTACCTTTAACTTTAAGGATGCATGCTCCCTCGCACTGGTCTGATTGCGGGCAGACGCGCCCGCAAACACGCGGCAAGGCGTTTTCCTCTTTGATTTTTGCACCGGCCGCAGAATCTTTTCCTTCTTTTATCAGTTTAATGAATTGAGGGATCGGAACTGAAACCGGGCAGCCAGCCACACATTTTGGAATGCGGCACTGCAAGCAGCGGGCAGCTTCGGCCACAGCCTGTTCCTTGGTGAAACCAGTAGCTACTTCCTCGAAGTTACGGATACGTTCGGATACTGGAAGTTCCGGCATTACTTGCCTACCGATTACGACTTCTGGCAGGGCTTCGTCCAATTTGATCGTGTCTATCTGCACGTCCATGCGGCAGTCTTCGGGGTGATTGTAAGCCCGGTTACGGTTGATGACTGTGGCAAAGTCCACCAGATGCCCATCAAACTCGGGACCATCAACGCAGGTAAATTTGACAGTATTGCCAAGCTGCACACGGCAGCCACCACACATACCTGTGCCGTCAACCATGATGGTATTCAGGCTCACTTTGGTCGGAATGCCGTACGGGCGGGTAACCTCACTAACAGCGCGCATCATCATCAAAGGTCCAACTGCCAATACGTAATCAATTTTCTTGCCAGTTTCAAGAAGCTGCTGCAGTACTTGGGTCACAAACCCGTGAAATCCAAAACTGCCATCATCAGTTGTGAAATAAGCCTCATCAGAGACACTCTCGATGTCATCCTTGAGGATAAAAAGATCTTTTGAACGTGCTCCTGAGATGGTAATGACATGGTTGCCGGCATTTTTAAGTGCTTTTGCAACCGGATAAGCCACTCCAGCTCCTACGCCGCCGCCTACAATGACTGCTGTGCCGTAATTCTCAATTTCCGAAGCATTGCCAAGCGGGCCAAAAACATCACGGATGATATCCCCAATGTTCAGATTAGCCATTTCGGATGTGCTTTTTCCAACTGCCTGGACGACCAGACGAATTGTTCCATTTGTTGGATTCTGGTCAACGATCGTTAATGGAACGCGTTCTCCACCTTCGTTAAGTCGTAGAATAACAAATTGGCCGGGGCGGCCTTTTCGGGCGATTTGGGGCGCGTAGATCCAGAAACTGTAGATCTTTTCGGCGATTAACTTCTTTTCAACAATGCTTCCCTGTTGGTAAGTTTTTACCAGGTCAAGCGACGGGGTATCGGTCAAGAATTCCTCCAATTAATTTTTTACAAAACACCAGTACATGGCCTGGCTTTCACCGCTGCCGAGTTCATACGAAACGCAGTAACGTCCAGGGCTTAGGGTGCTATCTGATTCCAAAACCGGGATTTTTGATTCCAACAATTTGACCTGACTCGATATCAAGGTCTGATTTGGGTCCAACAATTTTAGCTTTGTTGTATCAGCTACCATCTGATCCTTGAGAATTATCTGAGGAGAGTCCAAGCTGGTGATTATCAGTCCAACATCTTCTTTTGGGAATTCCTTCAGGATGTTTAGCCGTCTAAACTCCTGGCCTTCAAGCAAAAAGACACCATTCTGCTTGGCAATCGGTTCGATATTCATGCTCAAGCCTTGCTTTTGCGGGGAAATTAGGTTTTTTAAGGTGGAACCAACCAAAATGCCGATGATGATAAAAGCTGTCAAAATTAGTCCATAGAGCAGCAACTGCCACTTTAGGTGCTTGGCTTCGGTAATAAACGGATGCTCAGCAAGCTTCTCATCGATTTTTTGGGATTCTTCCTCTTCAGTCGATTCTTGGGTGTTAACCTGTAATTCCTGATCCAGTTCAGGTTCAACTTCTTCTTCCATTTCTTCATTAGCGGAACTGACGGCATCGGAGATAACCGCAGAAACCTGCGTGGCTTGATCACCTAATACTTCCTCAGGACCTGCCTGAGAACCAGCATCAAAATCCTGATGCGGAGAATCTCTGGTGGCGTCGTCTTGTTCAGGCTCTTCTACAACCTCGCTTAAAGATTCTTCTGCTTGAACCACTGAATCTTCAATTATTGGTACTTCTTCAAGATCCGCAGATGCTATAGTTGGAACTTTCTCTTCCAGGAAAGCATCTCCTGATTTTTCTTCAAGTTCGACATTGTCCGTGAGGTCCGGTGGAATAGTATTTTCTGTATCAGGATCATAGACGGGGGCTTCTACATCGGCAGACACTACAGAAGGTTGTGAGTCAATGGGTACAAGCGGAACTACAGGCTGCTGGACATTTGCTTTATCTGCTCCGCCCTTAAAGACACCGATCGGCCGGGTATGGTCAGAGAGTGTTTCACCAGGCTTGGGCGCAATGAACTTCTTCCGTTTCAGAAATGCCATGCCGCGTTGGGCTGGCTTATTTTCCGGGTCAATTTCCAGTGCTTTTTGTAAGAATTCCGTCTGTTTTTCCTCGTCGTCAATAATTGCCGACAACCACACCCAGACATCAGCATTCTGAGGGTTTTCTTCAGCCGATCGACGTAGAAGCTGCAAGGCTTCTTCCATGCGCCCGCTCTTTGCGGCATCAATGCCATCCTGCAATAGTGTGCCCATTATTAGTCTCCTCGGGAAAATTGTTGCAATCTTCAGACCAGCAAAATTTTACCACGCGTAGGATAAAATACTTCCTAACGGAGGATAGCATGCAAATTGCAGTCATTTCAGATACCCACAACAATATAATCAGCCTTGAGAAGGCCATCCAGGAAATCCAAAGGCGCGGAATAAATAACTTAATTCATTGCGGTGACGTAACTTTCAGCCACACACTCAAAGCCTGCAAGAATTTGAAAATCTACCTGGCATACGGAAATGGAGATCTTGATCAACAAGACATTCTTGATCAACTGCACTCACTCAACCCCGAAAGCAGTGCTGGATCGATTCAGGATTTTATTCTGGATAGACAACGCATTTTTGTAACACATGGTGATATTCAGAGTTCTGTGCAAAAGGCCCTGGCAAGCGGCTTGTATGATTGGGTTCTACAGGGGCATACACACCGCTTCAAGGATGAACTTTACGGGCAGACAAAATGGCTCAACCCTGGAGCGCTGGGTGGGAGACCTTTTTATAACGAATCATTTGCTGTTATAGACACAGTGACCAGAACTGTGGAAAAAATTATGTTGAAGGAGCTGTAAATGCTGCAATCTTATGAAGGCTTAATGGCATATATTGAGAGTAAACCGGCCGTCACCAGCGACTTTCCCTTTGGGCTGGATACACGTGTTTTTCGAGTCGGTAACAAGATTTTTATTCTGATGTCTTGGGATCAGGACCCTATCCGCATCTCGCTCAAGTCTGAACCAACTGACGCGGTGATCTTAAGGCAGACTTATCCAGCGGTTGGCCCGGGATATCATCTCAATAAGCAGCATTGGAATACGCTTGTCTGCGATAACACAGTCCCGGATGATGAAGTGCGTCACATGATCGACGAAAGCTATCGCCTGGTGTTCGGAGGTCTACCCAAAGATGTACGCCTAGAAATATCCAAAAAATTTGATCTTTAAACTACTTCAAATTTGCCTTCAGAATGCCTTGCCAAAAAGCTTCGGGGTGATATAATAACCTTCCTATCGGGGCGTAGCGCAGTCCGGCTAGCGTGCTTGCATGGGGTGCAAGAGGTCGAAGGTTCGAATCCTTTCGCCCCGACAGATAAGGTCCCTTAACCGGGACCTTAATTTTTTAATACAGCCAAAGCATAATAAGTGGGGACGTACCAACGCTCTGTGTTTACTGACAATAAGTCTTCCAACTCTTCCTTTGAAATTTCCTCTTCGGGAATTTGGTGGAGGAATTTCCAATCGGCTCTTAAGACATTCTTTTCTGATTCAGTCAGGCCTTGCGAAACGTTTTCTGCTTCATTGATGAACCCAAGTTCCAATAGATCAAAACCGCCCTCAACTAACAATGTTCCAAGTTGCCTGCCAATTTTCAGGTGAGCTCCCTGGGCTGCCAGGGATTGATTTTGGAGATCTGCAAGCCTTCTGATTGTTTCAGGTGCCGTCTTGCGTGAGGCATAGTCAGGTTCAGCATATACTGCCAGGTAGCCACCTGGCTTTAGCATGGTTTTAGTCAGTTCAACTACTTTAGCTGGTTGCGCAAGCCAAAGCAGGAAGAAATGGCAATAAATGAGATCAAAGGCATTATTTTGAAAAGGTGGGTGAGAGGCATCACCGTTGACCAACAGGGCAGGATTCTTACCTTGAAAACCAAGTGCATTTAAGTCAAGGTCCAATCCAACCAGTGTTTTAGTTGTCGGCAAGAAATCCTGCAAAATGACTCCGGTGCCACAACCAAGCTCTAGAATAGACCAATCTACTTGTATCGGAATCTTGGATAAAAGATAACGGCGCAGTGTTTTTGTCCACTGCGCCTGTTCAAGGTAACGCTTATGCCAATCAGCTATTTGCATTCTTTGGGCGTCGCTCCCAAAGGGTCTTCCATTCCTCAGTCACCATATTACCCAACAAAGGATATGGAGGAAAGCTGGTATGCAGATTGCCTCTGGTGTCTACTTTCATAATTGTGAAGGCAGAGTCGTCAACTTCATAATCCAGGATTTCTTCCTGGCGGTCGAAGGTTTCTGCTGGAGCAGGCAATGGCATATCCTGCACGAGATCGACCCCTTCAAGACTTTCCACGTAATCGCTGAGTTCCAGGAAGTAGCTGTAATCATTTTCGGTCACTGGGGCAAGCGAGAAGGCATTTGCACCTAAAGCTTTCAACTCCAAAATTAAGGGACGGTAATCGAAGCCTTGCTGAATGGGTAGGTTGATACAGGTGTAAAGGTCAAGCGGTAGGATGTGGTTGAGGGCCTCCCGCATCTGGGCATCAGAAAGCACCCAGGGAATCATCAAATGGTCCAACCCGCAGGCTATCAGGCTATTCACGTATTCTGGATCGCCAAGTTTTCTGCCTGAACTTACCAAACCTGTCACCAGGCCTAATTCTTCACTATAAGACAGGAGCTCCAAAAGATCGTCTCTTAAGGTGGGTTCGCCGCCATAAAAAATCAAATGGGGAATGGCAGCGTCATAAGCACGCTTGATAAGCGTCTTCCAATCTTGCGTGCTAAGGAATTTTTCTAGAGGCCTCGGTTCAAGGAACTGCTGACCGGATTCCAGTTCGTAGGTTAGGCAACAATCAAGCCGGTAAGGTGCAGAAATGTTCTCAATGTTAAGATGCGTCTCAAAACCAAAATCAGCATCAGGGCGCAAGTCAACGGTCTCAATGAAATTTTGTATCTTTGCCAGGAATTCGTCCACATCTTTTGCGGCAATATCCGGGCGAATGGTGAAGCGTTGTGCTAATAATTTAGCAATTTCAGTATTGGATTTACCTTTTATGTTGTAATAGGCAATTTCAGTAGCACTCTGATTTAGATGCAAAATGGAAGAAGCATTGATAATCAATACGCCTTCTCCATCAGGTTCCACTCGTAGATGCAAACGATACTGTTTTGGAGCTTCCGGAGCTGTATGGTAGACCAAAAACCCGGGTTCCAGAGCTTGTTTTTGGGTAAACATTTCGCGTAAATTGTTGATTAGGCTGGTCATAACATCCTCCGATTAATTCAAAACGCGATAAATTGGTTGAACTTGTTGATGTTCCCTGGCAAGTGGGCAGCCCCCACCGCATTCGATTAAGTAATCACATGTGGTACAGCCGGAAGGAATGGATTTGCGTTCCCTAAGTTGCTTAGCCAAAGGGTGATTCCAGATACTGTTCCAATCATCGGTAAGCAGGCTTCCTAACCCCTCGTAGTAGGATTGACATGGGATAACGACCCCGTCCGGTTCGACGCACATGTTATAGTAAGCGGCCGTACAGCCTTTTACACCCAGGTCAAGCATCAACGGGTCAAAATGGCAGTACTGGGTGGGTGTGTACCAGATCAGTTTTTGACCCGACTTCTGAGTAAAGTCCTGTGCAATTTTGAGTAATTTGGGTAATTCACTTTCCTCAAGGCCAGTGTTGACTGTTTCGCCATGCCCTGAGTAGATGAGAGCGTTTAGACCAATAGTCGGCACGTTTTCTTTGTGTAAAAACGTTAGGATTTCAGGCAGTGTGTCCGCATTGTTGCGCAGAAGGGTAGTATTTGTCATTAGGTACAGCCGTGAATTGACTGCATTGCGCAAACCGTTTACCGTTTCATCCCAGGCTAAAGAAGACCTTACCATTTCATTGTGAATTTGAGCTGAAGCTGCCTCAACCGTAATCTGCACATGGTCTAAACCTGCTTTTACCAATTCAGATACATAAGCTGGGTCCGCCAAACGCCTGGCATTGGTGTTCAAGCCTGTAATCATGCCCTTGCCCTGGGCGTAGGCGACCAGCTCAATCAGGTCGCTTCGCAGGGTGGGTTCACCGCCTGTAAAGACTAAATGAGGAATGCGGAGATCCCAGACTTTATCAATTATTTTCTTCCAGGATGGTGTATCCAATTCAGGGTAATTCCTCGGCCTGGCATTATAGCAATGGGCGCAATCGTTGTTGCATCGATAGGTAAGCGCCAAATCCATACGATAGGGGGCAGAAAGTTTGGCGGAAAAAGGCATGTCCAAATCCAGGTTAAGGTCACAAACCGGGCAAAGGCCTGAAGTCTCATCCGTCAGTGCGTCAATTTTGGCACTGGCCGAAGCATAATCAGCCTCGAGTTGCTGCTTGTCAGTATTGAAAAGCTTAAAAAGGAAATCCATTGCTTTAGGCTTTTCATACTTTTCCAAGCGCGTATAAGCGATTGCACAAGCACTGGGATTCAGATGCACCACGCGCGCGGCATTGATAACCAACGCACCGCTGAAGTCATCATCTACCCGGAGATGAACCTGCGATTTGGAACCGTCTTTCACCAGGGTGTAGCTGTAAAGCCCTGGTGAAAATTGGTTGTTGGGTTTAGTTTTGTTAAATAGTCCCATAGGGTTTTGGCGTTAGCGGCCACCGCCAGCACAAGCACAGGCACAACCCGCGCAAGCACAAGCACAGGCACAAGATGTGTGGCCTCCACCGCCGCCCCTGAAGCCTCCGCCTCCGCTGACTGGCCGAGAGACCGGTATTGGGTTTGTTTTGCTGGTAATGGAGCCCTGGAAGCCTGTAATATCTCCAACGATGCCGGCAGCTGTGGTTTGAATGCCACCCAATAAGGAGGCAGCAAAATCAGAACCAGGCAAGCGTGGCATGTTGAAAGTAGGACCAGTAGATCCAGTTCCGCTGGGTATAGCCTGCCCAGTAGTGGAAGGTGCGTCAATGCCACGTGTTCCACCGCGCGATCCGGATGAGAGATCACGGTAAGTTGGGTCATATCTACCCCACCAAGTTGGTAGAATCACGACCGTATCATTAAAGGTTTTCTGGGTCCGCTGGTCAAATTCACCGTCCAACATGGTCCACTCAAGCACCTTTTCGAATTGCTCGCTTTTTACTTCTGGCGTTTCTGAACTCTGAACACTAGCCCATGCCCGGTTCATTATGTCTTTGTAATATTCAACGGTTTCTTTTTTGCTAAAACCTTTCATCTTGTCAGTAACATCTTTTACAAGGTCAATCATGGTTGACTGCATGAGTGTCTTACGTTTGGCCGTATCTTCCTCAGAAGCCGAGGTTATGAAGCCAATTTCATATGGATAGAGGCCTTCTGGTAAGGGTTCAGCCGCTTTAATCTTTAAGGGGTCTTTTTGAAGTACCGTGGCGGCATCTTTCTTTATGATGCCAAATAAGATCATTGTCAAAATCTTGCTCATCGGTTCTTCAAGAAGAATGGCTGCTTCAACTGCCGTTAGGCCGCGCTTTATGCCTTGACCCTCCATAGAAATCTTGGGAGGCAGATAAGCTAGTTTCCGTTTGTTTGCTTGTTGGGTACCTTTAATCCCGAGGTAGATGAAGAGAATCAGAATGCCGACGATGCCAGCACAACAGGGCAACATGCTCCAAAACCCGGATCCATTGTTAGTGGTTGTCGCTGGGCCGTAATCAGTATTGTCAAAGACATCCTTACTTGAAATTGCCTCAGCTGGGACAACTCCTGCCGGAAAGGCAGCCCCAAACAGGTATTCACTGTGGACATCCGCGTTTTCGGTGTACCATGAATAATAGACCCTGCCATCCTGGGTTTGGGAAGCCTCCTGTGGGGTTGAATCTCCCGGCCAATTATTAGGATTGAAATAAACCCCCTGGTCTGCTGCAACTCCCGGCGGCAAGACGATTGTCATGCGATATTTGGTCGCAACTGACCTGTCATATTGGGACCCAAAAAAATTGGGTGTAAATTGAAAATTAGCATAATTCTGCTTATCACCACCATCATATGGATAAAGTACGGGCTTGATATCAGTGATGGTGACCGTAACGGTACCTTGCTTGCCAGGTTGAATTGCCAGGTTGCCCAAGCCAAGTTCGATGCCAGTAACATAAGAAGAGTTGGCAACGTGGTTAATCTTGGCATTGTCTATTGCTGCCGTCACATTGCTTAATGAATAAGAAGCCGGGGGCATAGCTACATCAACAAAATCGATTGGGCTGGCCGAGGGATCATTCTGGAAAGTCATTATATAAGTCAAGGTCAGGCTGCCATCTTGTTGCAGATAAGTTTCCACTTCGTAAACCGGGAGTGTAAAACGATAGGTCTGAGCCTGAACCCTAGTTGTTACGAATGTTCCACTTATAAGAATGGCTACAAACAATACAAGCAGAAGGAGTAATGATCTTCTCTTTACCACTTTGGCTCCTCGGTTATCTGGTAAGTAGTGCCGCAACTGTGGCAGGTGACCATCACTGCCCCGTTAACTAGCTTAATATCTTCCGGGGCAAGTGGTGCGCCACAGGCCTGGCACTTGATGGTATCCATGCGTACATCTCCTGAAAGGTCGATCTTTTGAATCACTTCTTGTTTTGGAGGGTTCGCCAGCGCTGCAAATTTAAAACCGGCAAAAATCAGAATCCCTGAGATAACCAGGCCGACGATTCCATAAGTCAACCAGGTAGGATTTCCAGTGCCTCCACCTGAACCTAAAATGAACAGGAAGGAAAAAATTACCAATAAACCGGCTAAAACATAAGAGATTGTGCTGGCAGCTTTCATGTTCACTCCTTAGAGGTTATTTATTGTTAATTTAATCACAAAAAAAGAAACATTACTTATATAATATACTGATCTAGCAGATTTATTTAGATAATAACATGCTTTAAAAGTTTAAAGATTACAGAAAATTGGAGGACATTATGACTGAAAACCAGATACCTGCTGTTGTGATTGCCAGGCTTCCAATTTACTTGCTCAAACTCAACCAATTATTGCGGGATGGCCAGAGTGTAGTTTCTTCAGCCCGCCTGGCTGAAATGATTGGCATCCCGGCCACACAAATCCGGAAGGATCTTTCCTGGTTCGGAGGCTTTGGAAAACAAGGTTCTGGCTATGACGTCATTCACCTTCTTGATCAACTCAAGAATATCTTAAATCTCGATAAGATATGGCAAATGGTGGTAGTTGGAGCCGGACACCTTGGAAGTGCTGTTGTGGAATATGATGGCTTTCGCCAAAAAGGCTTTGAAGTCACTGCAATATTTGATAACGAACCAGATCGAATTGGATCCCGCGTGGGGCATTTGGTTGTGCAAGATGTAGAAAACCTTGAAACTTATGTAAAAGAAAATCATATATTTGTGGCCGCTATAACTGTTCCAGCCAACGCAGCTCCATCGGTTGCCGACAAATTGGTCAAAGTCGGTGTGAGGGCTATCCTTAATTATGCTCCTGTACGATTGTTAATGCCCAAAAATGTTGAAGTATCCAATATAGATCCGGTACTGTCTCTTCAAAAAATGACTTACTATTTGCCTAGATAGCATTTAATAATTGGGGTGGTTCCTTAGAATTAAATCAAGACTTTGGAAACCTTTGGTGGTACCTTCCACGGTGCAGGTCAGAGGGTTATCAACGACATAGGCTGGAATACCAAGGGCTACAGTTAGATATTTATCCAAACCCTTCATCAACGATGTGCCACCGCAAAGAGCAACACCACGGTCAATTACATCCGAAATCAATTCTGGCGGAGTTTTTTCGAGCACGCGCCTGATCGTAGTCACAATGTCCTCGAGTGGGCCTTGCAGAGCGTCCACAATCTCATTGGTACTCAAAGTGGCAGGTTTTGGGAGGCCGGAAACCTGGTCCTGTCCTTGAATGTCCATGGTTTTCTCTTCTTCAACTGGGAGTGCCGACCCAATTTTGATTTTCAGTTGTTCAGCAGTCGGTTGCCCAATTACCAGCCCATACTTTTTTCGAACGTAAGAGGCAATTGCATCATCCAGGCGCAAACCCGCGATTGGAGACGTTTCTGCGCTGACAATACCTGTCATTGAGATCACCGCGGCTTGTGTTGTTCCTCCTCCGAGGCTAATAATCATGTTGCCAGTAGGAGAATTGATCGGTAAATCAATGCCAATGGCGGCTGCCAAAGGTTGTGGAATCCAATTAACTTCCCTTCCACCAGCTCCAAGCCCGGCTTCTTGGACTGCACGGCGTTCAACGCTGGTGACGCCGTAAGGTACACTGATGAGCAGCTGTGGCTTAAAGAAAAGCGTGGGGCCGGTAACCCTGCGTATAAGTGTCCGCAAGAGAATTTCAGTCAACTCGTATTCAGCAATAACACCATTTCTGAGCGGGCGGATAACTTCGATCGAATCCGGTACCCGGCCCATCATCCCCAGCGCCGTCGTACCCAGTTCAACCATTTTCATTTCGTTCACGGTGATTGCTACAACGGTCGGTTCCTGAACCAGAATCTGATTATTTTCCGCAATCTGCGTATGAAATGTGCCTAAATCTATGCCGAGTTGTCGAGAGAAGCCTGCCATGTAGTTTCCGCTGTTTCTAAAATTTGATTGTTAATTTTACCATCGGGGGATGTTCAATGAGAAAAGTATTGTAGTGCGGTGCGCAGCTTCTCTTCAACATCGTCAGGGATGTCTTTGGGAAGCGCTTGGATTGCTGACTGTGCCTCAACGATGCTATAGCCCAAACCAGTAAGTGCCTCAAGCACTTGATCATCAACCGGGGTACCGGTTCTGATCTCGGATCCGTCTTCTGCCGTGCCAACTTTTCCCTGCAATTGGATAAGGATTTTTTGAGCTGTCTTTTTACCGATCCCTGGGACCCGTGAAAACACATCTGCTTGTTCGCTGACGACCGCCCTGCGAATGGCATCAAGCGACAGATTGGAAATGACCGCCATGGCTAATTTGGGGCCGATACCTTCAACACCGAGAAAGAGCAGGAAAAAATGCTTCTCTTCAGAAGTTTGAAAGCCGTAGAGAGCAAGTAAATCTTCCCGCACAACTAAATAAGTATAGAGAAAAATTGATTCTCCCTGCTGGGATTCAAGCAACAAATGTTTGGGCGTAAAAACCTCAAACCCGATTCCATGCACATCAACAATTAAGGCATCGTTTGTTGCATATTGGATTTTTCCGCTAATACTGGAGATCATGCTCGCGCCCTCTTTTGAAGATAAGTCTGGTAGGCAATTATACCTGTAGCTACCGCGATATTAAGCGAGTCGCAAGCGCCTGCCATGGGAATGGCAACCACATCTGAACAAGCAGCGAGAAGTGGGTCTGAAAGCCCTTGTCTTTCACTGCCCATCAGCAAAACACAGTCTTTTGGATAAGTGAAAAGTGAGAAATCCTTAGCGCCACGATCGGAGGTGCCGATTATCTGGAGAGTTGAGTGGCTTGATACCCAGTCTACAAATTCTTCCTGAGTGGCTTTATAAACAGGAATTGTAAAGACTGACCCCATGCTGGCTTTGACAGCGATAGGATCGAAGGGGTCTGTGCTGTTTCCCAATAATATAAGTCCATTTGCTCCAACGGCATCGCAGATTCGCAGAATGGTGCCAAGATTTCCAGGATTTTGGATGGCTTCCAAGCCTATCCACAAGCCGGTAGGGATCTCAAAAATATCCGATAATTTATT
>DATIUL010000062.1:0-2448 GCA_035466865.1 Anaerolineaceae bacterium
CATCCACTGGAATCGCTTCAGCCAACAGGTGCTTTCACCAGAGTCAGAACTGGATGCGCGTGGCATTGAAGACCCGCGTGTGACGGAAATTGATGGCACCTATTACATGACCTACACCGCTTACGGTACCGTCTTTGAAGGTCCTGATCAGCCCACCCATTTTGGCGGTGGTGTCATGCCGATGATTGCCAAAAGCAAAAACCTGGTCAGCTGGGAAAAAATTGGCCCAATTGTGCGCGGTGAGGACAACAAGGATCATCTACTCTTTCCCCGCAAGATTAAGGGTAGGTATGTGGCCTTCCACCGGCGCCCGCCGCAGGTCTGGATTGCTTATTCGGATGATTTACTGAACTGGCCGTTGGATGAAATGAAGCCGGTTTTTGCCCCACGGCCTGATAACGGTTGGGATTCTTTCAGGGTGGGCAGCGGCGGCGTGCCGATTGAAACTGAAGAAGGCTGGCTGATGATATATCACGCCTACGATCCGGACCATGTTTACCGTCTTGGGGCCTGCCTGCTGGATTTGGATGACCCTTCAAAAGTTATCAATCGCCCAAAACCCTTCATCATGGAACCCAAGGAGCTTTGGGAGCTGCGCGGCGATGTGCCAAATGTTGTCTTTGCCAGCGCAAATTTGCGGGTGAAGGATCAGGTTTACGTCTATTACGGCGGCGCGGACCACGTGGTTGGTTTAGCCACCGCGGATTATTACGAATTGTTGGATTTCGCCCGGAACGGCTAATTTACAGGAGAACATTGTGACGGACCACAATTGGATGGTGTTAGAGGAAAATTTTGATCCCGAACGGGTGGCTCATTTTGAGACTGTTTTCACCCAGGGTAACGGCTTTTTGGGCACCCGCGGCAGTTTTGAGGAATATTATCCAGGCAAACATAGCAGCACTTTCGCGCATGGCGTTTTCGATAACGTGCCGATTTCATTTACCGAGTTGGCTAATTTGCCTGATTGGACCGAATTGTTCGTGGACCTGGATGGTGAGACCTTCTCACTTATCAGCGGAGAACTGCTTGCTTACCGCCGCAGCCTGGATTTTCGGGATGGCTTGCTTGTGCGTGAAGTGCGTTGGCAAAGCCCCCAGGGCAAAGTGAGCCGCCTGGTCTTTTCACGTTTTGTCAGCCGGGCTAATGAGCGCCTGTGCCTGCAAAAGTTGGAAATTACGCCCGAGAACTATTCAGGTAAAGTCACGTTGCGGGCGGGGCTGGATGGTGATGCCAGCAACCTCGATCTCAAACATTGGGATTGGCTGGATCAAACCCAGGAAGGTAAGAAATTTAGGCTCAAGCTAAAAACCAAGGGCTCCACTTTAAACCTTGAAATGTCGCAAACACTCTGCTGTAGCGATAAAAATGCTGCGCATAGCTACTGGAACACCTTTAATCATCCCACCCAGGTTATCGAAAAAGACTTGAAAGTACAGGAAAAGTTCACTGTTTGGAAGGCTGTTGAAATTAAAGTTGCCCCATTCGAGCAAGAATTGCCTGCTGGTAAGCCTGTTGACCTGGATACCGTTCAGTGGGATGCTGAATTAGAAGTTCACAGAAAACTCTGGCAGGAAGACTGGCAGCATTCCGATGTTATCATCGAAGGGGATGATGAAGCCCAGCTGGCCATGCGTGCCAGTATCTATCATTTGCTGATTGTTGGCCCCAGGCATTCAGAACGCGTGAACATCGGGGCTAAAACTCTGAGTGGGCAAGGCTATCGCGGGCATTCTTTCTGGGACACGGAAATCTTCATGCTGCCTTTCTTTACCTACACCCATCCGCAAGTGGCCCGAAATTTGCTTTCCTACCGTTTCCACAATTTACCAGGCGCCATGGAAAAAGCTGCCAAGAACGGTTTTGATGGCGCGCAATACCCCTGGGAAAGCGCCGCGGACGGTCGGGAAGTGACACCGGTCTGGGTGCCCTACCATAAAGACCCCACCCAACTGGTGCGCATTTGGTGTGGTGATATTGAAATCCATATTTCCAGTGATATTGCTTACGCGGTGCTGCAGTACTGGAAAGCCACTGGGGATGAACGCTTTTTGGTGGAACGCGGCGCGGAAATTGTGCTGCAAACTGCCCGCTTCTGGGCTAGCCGTCTGGAATGGGATGCTGAAACTCAGCGTTACGAAATCAACAATGTCATTGGGCCGGATGAAAACCACGATCGCATCGACAACAATGCTTACACCAACTATATGGTCCGCTGGCATCTCCAAACCACCGCAAACCTTTACGGATGGTTGAAGACTCAGCATCCGGCAGAATTTGCTACCCTTAACCATCGCCTTGCCCTTTCAGACGAACACGTATCTGATTGGACCAGAAAATCAGAGCAAATCTTCCTGGCTTTTGATGAGAAAACTGGCATGATTGAACAGTTTGACGGCTACTTCGGTCTGGAAACCCTGGATATGCAGGATTTTGCTGGACGCACGG
>DATIUL010000063.1:0-13407 GCA_035466865.1 Anaerolineaceae bacterium
AAAACAAAGACGTCCACCAACCGCATTTCCACCTTCAGCTCTTACGAACCCCTGGTTGAATATCGCTATTCGGTAAATGGGGGGATGCTGACTGGAAATAAGATCGCGATAGGGCTGACACGCCTGCCACTCGAGAAAGCCCAGGAGTTTGTGGACAAATACCCCGTTGGCGCGGCTGTGCCGGTATTTTACAACCCCAAGAACATCAAAGAGTCGCTGCTGGATGTGGCCGCGGCAGGGGCTGCACCCGCGCTTATCCTTGGGATTGTCATCGCTGCAGCTGGCGCCATCTGGCTGGCAGTAACTCTGTTCTGATCAGGGGTTGTTACAACCAAAAAGTTCTTAGTAATATTGATTTTTCTTTCCTGGACTTGCTGCTTAGCGGATGCGCAGGTTAAGCTTGCGTGAGCGAACCGGGCAGCGGGTGAATGTTATTTCGTTGTGTAGTATTTTATGTTGCATCCAGCATCGAGGGTTTGTATCATCTATATGTGGATAAACCTATCCGGTGAAATCCAAAGAGAAAGGATCAACATACCATGACAGAAAAGAACAATGAATCCCCGGTCCTTGAATTACGTGTTGCGCTGACGACCAGTGATTTTGAACGTATGACGAGGTTTTACTTTGAAGCCCTCGGTATACCCCCAGCGCAGTTCTGGAATAATGGGCAAGGCCAGGCGGTGATCCTTGATTTGGGCAAGGCCACACTGGAGATATTTGACAAAACTCAAGCCCAGACTATTGACCAGATCGAGGCCGGAAAACGTGTGAGTGGGCCAATCCGGTTTGCTCTGCAAGTTACTGACCTTAAGGTTGCCACCGAGCGCTTAATCATGCATGGTGCAATCATGGTCCATCCACCCGTACTCACCCCCTGGGGAGACACTAATGTGCGCTTTGAAGACCCGGACGGCATGCAAATTACCCTTTTCCAAAAAGCCGAGCTTGCAAACCAAGGTTAAACCACGCCCTCACTATTGGCTGGAAACAAATTTGAACGAATTACCGCAACACAAATGGGGGCAAGATTATGCCAGGGGAACACATTCCAGATGGTCTGATTAACAAAGCCGGTCAGGTTGTATAAGCATACCTTCTACAACGCAGATTGGGGGTATTTAATAGGACTATATATGTGGGTAAATAACATCAGTGTTCCTTTATCCAAGGAGGACGATTGTGGCCTACATCAATACCATTTCCGAAGAGCAAGCAGTAAATCTAAATCAGGAGCTTTACAAAACTGCCAGGGAAAACCTGGGTTATGTGCCCAACTACGTCAAATTATTCAGCCTGCGCCCCGAAGTTTATGAAGCCTGGACGAAACTATTGGCTGGTTTCCGATCTCATATGCGCTTGCGCCGCTACGAGCTGCTCACTTTTGCCACCGCGGTTGAGTTGGAATGTACTTATTGCTCTCTTGCCCACGCGACTGTACTGCGCAAAAACTTTTTCAGTGCCGATCAACTCATTGCCATCGTCAAGGATTACCGCTCAGCCGACCTCACGGAAGAGGAAGTGGCATTGATAAGCTTCGCTAAAAAGATTAGCAGACGTGCCAGCGACGTAAGCGAAGAGGATATGGCCTTCTTGCGCCAATTTGGTTTGAAAGATGAGGAAATTTTGGACGTGGTGCTGACCGTCACCGCCCGCAATTTCTTTAGCAAAACGCTGGACTCACTTGACGCCAGGCCGGAGGATAAATTCCTTGAGCTTGAACCTGAACTTATTCAGGTACTCACCCGAGGGCGTCCGTTCTCAGCAAAGAGCTAATCGGGCCTGACGATTGTAAATATTTTTTCATTTCATAGAAAGAGCTTTATATGTCCGTCTTTGTAAGCCATATTGCCCTTTTTGTTCCGGATCTTCAGGAGGCCGAAAGGTTCTATAAACACCTTTTTGACATGGAACTGATTGGGCGTGAAATTGAAAATGAAGAGGGCATGGGGTACACCTTGCCGTTCGATAAAAGCTGGGAAGATGTAAAAGCCGCGGGGGTGGATTTGCACATGCTTGCCCTGAGGATGGGCAGTTTTGTCCTGGCTATGTTCAAAGGGGCGCAAGCTCCCGGTCAGGTCTACGTGATTGGTTTGGGGATGACCGAAGAAGACATCAAAGCCATTCACTCCAGAATTCAAGATGGCAATTTTGCCACACAATTCAGGCCAGATTACCTGGAATTTGTGGACCCTTACCAGATCACCTGGCAAATTGCTGTCAACCCAATATTCCGCACATCTGGAGATTTTGCCGGTCGGTGGATTGAGATTTAAGGGTTTTTATGCTATGGCCGAGCAAATCTTAAGGAGAAACCCATGACTACAAGCAATCTATCCCCCAACACCATAGGCTGGACTGGCATCATCACAGGTACTGCTGCCATCCTGGCAATGATTTTCCTCGCCCTTATGGTCAGTGTCAGCGATACTTTTGGCAAGATCAACGATGTCTTCAATAGCCTGATCGGCATTGCAAGCGCCGTTCTGGCCTGGATGCTCTACACTCAGTTCCGCTCCCAACCTCCAGCCTTGAGCCAGATTGGGCTGGCTTTGGCCGCCTTTGGGGCAGTATTTACCATCATTGGCTCCATATTGGTCATGTCTGGTTCCACAGGTTTTGTGCTGGCAGGATGGTTCACTGGTATCGGGAATGCCTTGATTGGTTTATGGCTTATCAGTTTCTGCTATTCGCTGCTGGGTGCTGCTGGGCAGCCCCAAAACCTGCTCGTGTTCGGGATCGTTACAGGGGCCTTCATGACAACCGGGCTGGTTGGTATTCCGGGAATCACGGCCAAAATTGATAGCATGCAGGCCATGCCCTGGTACCTCAGCATCGCTTTCTTTGCCTATTTGGGTACCTATATCCTTTACCCAATTTGGGCAATCATCCTGGGGCGGCACCTTCTGCTCAAGTAGCGTGCGTTCTTCCTTCCCCATGTGAACTCTTGGTATTTTTGCTCAACGGCATATACTTATACTGAGCACCCGAATCTTTGCCCAACCTCGCTGAAGAGCCCCGGGCCGCTTAGCCTGGGCTTTGAAATGCGGACCTTGGGCAAGCCCTCTCATGCAGTTGTTCTGTGCGGGTGCGGAGGAAGCCATGAAAACAATTCAGTCCCGACAGTACATTGATGAATCAGACTACATCGCCATGCGTGCCATGCTTATGGAGGCGCGCGCGCTCACCAGCGACTGGCGCTATGCCCACGTGGGCGAGCTGGCTTTCAATTACTTTATGGTGCTAATTCACCTTGACCCACGCCAGCATATCCGCCTCTGGTTTGACGGGCCTAAACTCGTGGGTTTTGCCATGCTGAGCGAGGACCCGAATATCGATTGGCAAATCCTCCCGGGTTATGAATGGCAGGGTATCGAGGCCGAAGCACTTGTATGGGCAGAGACCTACCTGGCCGAGTTGCGTAGGAAGGACGAGAAAAAGTGGGGCGGAGCGCTGGGTTCAGGCTCGCGGCAGGACAACCCCGAGCGCATCGCTTTTTTGGAGAAAAACGGTTTCAGTTATTGCGGCAGATTTGCTGAGGTCAACATGATTCGCTCGCTGGACCAGCCCATTCCCGAGGCTTGCTTGCCCGCGGGTTATGTGGTGCGTGAGCTGATGGAAACTGGCGAGGTGCCCGCCCGCGCGGAGGCCGAACGGGCTGTTTGGCTGCCATGGTCGGTGGGGGAGATCAGTGATGCGGATTACGCACGCTTGATGCAGATGCCTGGTTACCAGCGCGACTTGGACGTGGTGACGGTGGCGCCGGATGGCGTGATTGCTGCCTACGTGCTTGGATGGCTGGACCCGGTGAACAAAATTGGCGATTTTGGCCCCGTTGGCGCGGTGACGCCTTATCGCCGGCAAGGCCTAACCCGCGCAGCCCAATACGAAGGCTTGCGGCGGATGAAAGCCCTGGGCATGGAGCGGGTGTGCATTTCCACCGGCATTGCCAACACGCCAGCCAGAAACCTGTATGAATCTGTCGGGTTCAAGATTGTGAACCGCTACCTGGATTACACCAAGCCCAACCCGAAGCCATCAGTACTCTGAGCGAAGGTTTACAAGGCAGCCTGAAGTATTGCGTGTAGAACCAAATAAGATTCCGCGAAGGGGATGAAATTCTACGTATTTGACCTGGAGAGATTCTGACTTATGGAAGATCGGCAAGAGATAATTCAGTGGCTGCTTGATAGTGACCCCAGTATCAGATGGCAGGTGCAGCGGGACCTCCTGTGTGAGCCCGAGGTGATCTACAAACGTGAACGGGCCAAGCTTCAACACACCGGCTGGAGTGCGGAGGTGCTCAAACAGCAAGACCCCGATGGCCTTTGGAACCAGCGGCTCTACATCGGCAAGTGGATTTCCACCACCTACACACTCTATCTGCTCAAGCTTCTGGGTTTACCCCCGGGACACCTACAAGCCCTCAGGGGCTGTGAACAACTGCTCAACCAGGGACTTTACCAAGGCGAGAAGATCCGCTACTGGCAAGACGAAAGCGTTGAAGACCTGGCGGTCACCTCCCTGGTGGTCTCGGTTTGCAGCTACTTCCACTTGAAATCAGAACCTCTCGAAAGGGTAGCTGAATATCTAGCACGGCATCAAGCTTCCGATGGCTGCTGGTGTATGGAAGAATCACTCACGGTGAGGGACTATAACTTTGAAACGACCCTACTGGCACTGGACGCGCTTCTGCAATTCACGCGCCTGCACCCCAGGCAGAATGACGCCTTGATGAGCTCGGCCATCGAACGCGGGCAGAACTATCTGCTTGACCAGCAACTGGGCATTGCAGGTGGTAAAGCTCTCAAGCAAAAATGGACATCCTTTTCCTTCCCCGCTTATTGGCATTACGACGTTCTTACCGCGTTGGATTACTTCCGTGAAAGCAAAGCAGACAAGGATATCCGCTTCCAACCCGCTATCGATTTGCTTCTTGCTAAGCAAAACCGCGATGGCAAGTGGGCATTGGGTAACCGCCACCATGGCAAGACTTATATCGAGATGGAGGAGGGTGGGGCACCCAGCCGTTGGAATACCCTACGGGCGCTGCGCGTGTTGAAATGGTGGTATGGAGAATGAAGTTGAAATCATCGGGGAAGCGGGGGCGTGTTTTGGCATGCGATTAACCGTAGAAAAAATACTGTAGACAGACCTTTGCGCTGGTATAGTTTAAGTGCAAAGTAAGGTAAGCCAGTTACGAGTTAGTATGTAAAAAAGGTGAGGGCAAAATGAAAAATCAGAAAGCTCCAAAAATCATCCGGATTGTGGTCATGCTACTATTGGTTCTGGGGGTTATCCCACTGCTGCCGATCTTAATTTCGGGCAACTGGGGCTGGTGGCAGGCCTGGTTGCTGGCGGGTGTCTTCGTCCTGGGCTTCCTCGTCAGCCGTGCGATCGCAGCCCGCAAAACCCCCGACATTCTCAAAGAATGTGCCAATTACAATCAACACGAAAATACCCAACCCTGGGATAAATGGCTTTCCCCAGCCGTAGCCTTCGGCAGTGTCTTCATCCTGTTGGTGGCTGGGCTGGATGCCAAATATCGCTGGTCAGCAGGCTTCTCTGGATTGGTCGAGCTCATTGGTTTGCTGCTCATCCTGTGCGGTTACTTACTGGGTTCTTATGCCTTCATAACAAATGCCTTTTTCTCTGGTACCGTGCGCATTCAGGATGAAAGAGGGCACAAGGTTGTTTCAAACGGGCCGTACGGCTGGTTGCGCCATCCTGGCTATTTGGGCAGCCTGATAACCAATTTGGGCATACCGCTCTTGCTCGATTCAGCCTGGGCATTCATCCCTGCCATATTCTTTGGCATCCTGTTTATCCTCCGCACCCGTCTTGAGGATCGTTTTTTACAGCAGAACTTGCCCGGCTACCGGGATTACGCCCAAAAGGTGCGCTACCGCCTCTTCCCCGGTGTCTGGTAAACACACGCAGTTAACCCACCACATGGTATAATCACTACAGCATCAAGAACGTCCACGGGATGTGGACTGGCAACCGGCTTGGAAACAGCAGCGGTGCCCAGAGACTGAAAGGTCTCGATGTGCGAAAGATAGCTTTCGAAATAAGGTTTCTGTTTTTGTTTAACAGCAATCCAAACGCCATCTTTACGCATAACGTTCTCATCCCAAGGCTCCTGGTGACTACACTTACAAGGAGAATTAAGATGATCACAATTTCAGAAGACCAATTCAAGGATTTCGAACAAAAGTACGAAGGCTTAACCGAGCAAATCCTGCGGCATGAAGCCGCGGAATTGCCGACCTGCCCCCATTGCGGTTCAGCCGATACGGCGGAAGTGATTGGTGCCTTGATCGGGCGCACCATCCACCTGGCCGCGGCGACGACCAAGGTGCACCTCACGCCAAATGGCAACGGTGATGGCGCATATTACTGCAATGCCTGCAGGACTTACTTCAACACCGCGCTTGGAAATGTTGATGAGAAGGTGGCCGTAAGTACGACAAGGATTTTTACACGACCCCGGGATGATTCATGGCAGGCCTATCGTGGCTGGGTGCTGGGGCTCACCAGCTCCCTTACCGGCAAAGAGGCGAAAGATACCTACACCGAGGACGAGTGGAAGCAATTCGCCGCTGCGTTTTGGGCAAAGGGTGAAAAGAAGAATTAGCTCAGCAGGCTTATGCAAGAGGCTACGCAGGCGGCCGGATGGCTGAAGGCTTATCCGCCTGGTGGCTGAGGGGAGGCCCAAGGCTTGCCTGTGCGATTGAGCGCTGTTAATAAGCATATACAAGGCATTGAAACAGGTGGGCCTTTGCGTGATATTTCAGGTAAGCATTTGAAAAGGACAGTCCTATGGAAAACAAAACCAAGTCACTAACACAAGAACAAAGCAAAGATTTGTTGGCAACTTTACGTACACGATTTGAGAAAAATATGAGCCGGCATGGCGGGATTGAGTGGGCGAAGGTTCAAACGCGGCTGGAAGCGCAACCTGAAAAACTTTGGTCTCTGCAGCAAATGGAGCAGAGCGGCGGCGAGCCGGACCTGGTGGCTGCTGATGAAAAGACCGGAGAATTTGTTTTTTACGATTGCTCCGCCGAAACACCTGAAGGCCGCAGAAACGTGTGCTACGACCGTAAAGCACAGGAATCCCGCAAGAAATTCGCGCCGGAACACAACGCCATGGATCTGGCCACCGAGATGGGCACAGAGCTTCTGTCTGAAGAAGAATATCGCGAATTGCAGAAATTGGGCGAGTTCGACCTGAAAACATCGAGCTGGGTTAGGACTCCAGCTGAAGTGCGAAAATTAAACGGTGCCCTATTTGCCGATCGGCGCTTCGGGCGTGTGTTTGTATACCATAACGGAGCTGATAGCTATTACGGCGCGCGAGGCTTCCGCACCTCTCTAAGAGTGTAACCATTTTTGCAGCTTCTCAGGTTCTGAAATTTCCGCCGGGGAACTTCAACCCGGCTGTATAATCATTGTGATTTAGCTTACGTGAAAGTGATGGAGTCGATGAATCCTGAGGAATCCTTTTACGATACGTACAAACAGCTCCTTTCTGAAGGCAAAGTTCAAAAGGCTTACCGCGGCATCATTCAGTTCATGCTGCAGCTACAGACCCGCCTGAAAAATGACAAGCCGGATTTGGATGTGTCGGGCCTTTACCAGGGCTATATGGACATGACGTATTTTTCCTTTACCCCCAAAGCCTTATCAGCCCAGGGTTTGAAGATAGCGATTGTCTTTTTGCATGAGTCTTTCACGTTCCAGGTTTGGTTAAGCGCCAGAAACAGGCAGTTGCAGGGAAAGTACATCAAGTTATTGCGGCAAATGGGTTGGAATCCTACTGAAATCAGCACCGCTGGACCCGGAATTGACTCGATTGTGGAGAATGTACTGGTAAGTGAACCTGATTTTGAGGATGCCCTTGCTCTTTCTAACCAGATTTTGGCTGCCTCATTTGATTTTTCAAACAGGATTGAAGCTTTTCTAAGCGCAGAGGGCAGTCTTTGACCGATATGGATGAAGCTGTCAGCCCCTTCGTGGGGGGCGAATTTTACTACGACGAGCACTGGAGGGCTGAGCAGGCAACCGACCCCAGCCATGGTGCCTTGTTTCTAAATGGCGGCAAAGCTTGTCTGATGGTGATCTGCGACTACCTGCGTGACCAAGGCATCCAACAGGTGCTTTTGCCGAGTTATTTGTGCCCGACCATCCTCGATACGCTTGAAAGTTGCGGCTTTAGTTGCGGTTACTATCCTGTTGCGTCAGACTTTTCCATCGATACCCGGGACCTCGAGAAACAGCTCACTGAGCGTCAGGCGGTCTACTTTATCAACTACTTCGGCTTTACACCCAACCAAGCGGTGTCGGCTTATCTGCAAGACCTGCGCAAACTGGGTCGGTTGCTCATCGAGGATAATGCCCAGGCTGGCTTTGCACCCCGCAGCATTGGCGATTTCGTTTTCAACAGTATGCGAAAACTCTGCCCCCATGATGGTGGTTACCTGAAAACCGATCTGAACCTTCAGAAGTACTTGCCTGCCTACTTGGGACGAGAAAATCGGCGTTTGCCGCTTATCCGCCAGTACCGTGCCCAGTTGCGGGATTATTTGATAAATGACCAGGGTGATGCAGACACCCTTGAAGCCATCTATTCCCAGGCGGAAGCCTACTACAGTAGCGACCCGGTGGTACTGGGCGATGAAGGTGAACGCCAGCAAATCGAGCAACTGGATTGGCCGGCCATCAAGCAGGTTCGCCGCCAAAACTACGAATGCCTGATGCAATTGATTGCCGGGAATCGTGCCATCACCCCCATCTTTCCTAAGCTGCAGGCTGATAACATGCCGCTGGGTTTACCTGTTTACGTCCAGAATAACTTGCGCGACCAACTGAATGATTATCTAGGCGAACACGGCATTGGCCTGACCATCCATTGGGAGGATCTGGCTACCGACCCGCGCCTTCAGGGGTATCCTCTTGCAGGAGAAATGGCCAGCCACATCCTCACCCTGACGGTTGACCAGTACACCAGCCCGGAGCAGTTGCAGTACCTGGCAGACACCTTGTCTGCCTTCGAGCAATCCTAAAATTAGTCCTGGTTAATCAGTAAAATTTGTTGTATAGTAATCTGAAGGATATTGGTCCAAGTTTTCCTTACGGGAAGGAGTTCTGCATGAGCGTCTCAACAGACACTAAAGTTCTGGTTACTGGAGCAAGTGGATTTATTGGGCTCAATACAGTCATGCGGCTGCTGCAACTGGGTTACTCCGTTCGAACAACGGTTCGTCATGAATATACTATGGCTAAAGTTCAACAAACTCTGTCAAAAAAAATTGACACAAGTAGGCTTGAATTTGCATTTGCGGACCTCATCAAGGATGAAGGTTGGCAAGAAGCAGTGATGGGTTGTGATTTTGTGATCCACACAGCGTCTCCATACCCTGCCGTTAATCCTAAAGATGAAAACGAACTGATTATTCCAGCACGTGATGGAACATTGCGCGTACTGGCGGCCGCGCAAAAAGCAGACGTTAAACGTGTGGTTATGCTATCCACAATTGGAGCGATTTTTGACGGGCATGAAGGAGAAAACAGGATCTTTGATGAAACCGTCTGGTCTGATTTGACAAAAATCCACCTAACTTATCATAAAAGCAAAACCATCGCAGAACTTGCTGCCTGGGATTTCATTAACAGTGCCGAAAACGAGTCAAACATGCAAATGGTAGCTATAAATCCATCCAATGTTTTTGGCCCGGTACTCGATGATCACTCGTTTACTTCCATTGAGTGGTTCAAGACGCTTATGCAGGCTGAAGTTCCTGGAGTCTCCCGCACTCAGATAGATTTTGTGGATGTCCGTGATCTTGTGGATGGACTCATCAAAGCCTTAACGGTTCCAGAAGTTGCTGGGATGCGTATTATCTGTAACGGTGCGACCATCCCCTTAATTGAATTTGCCAATATCCTGCATGACAACTTTTTTGAGCGCGGTTTTAAGGTTCCAACTCGAGTACTTCCGGATGTTCTGATTCGATTGATGGGCTTTTTTGTTCCGAATGTAAATGCGGTGGTAAGACAACTTCAATGGACGTATTCCTTTTCGACAGAAAGAGCAAAGGCTGTCTTTGGCTGGCAACCCAGGCCTTACAAGCAAACTATCATTGATATGGCGGAGAGCTTGATTCAATTTGGTTTAGTCAAGGCTAAGTAATTGGCAGATTCTAGTGCCATGTATACCTCTTGAAAATACTTTCCCGGGCAACCCCATTAGAATTTGCCAGCAAACCTTAGATCCACTGCTCCAACCTTCCTATAGAATGCAAACAGGCATTGTCGGTCCAGCAAATGAGGCCATATTATTAAAGGAAGATGCCTTTCCAACCCAGATAGCCTCTTTCCATGAAGACGTCAGAATACGGCTTTGGTAAAATTACTGCATATCAATGCAGCCATTTGGAGAAATGATGTTTGCGTGCAGGAGATGAAAATCTTGAAAAGCCAGTTTCTTGTTTTGCTGTTGATGTTTTTGCCCGGTGCATGTACGACAGAGAAAAACGCTCTAGCACTCGCAGCCCTGCAACAGCAATTATGTGTTTCGAACACCCGCAGCGCTGATATAAATGGCCTGATGGTGTATTTTCCAGGGCTCCATCCAGAGGCGGAAGCCACTATGCTCAATTTTGGCGACTTAGCCGCCGGTCAAACCAGCGCTTACCTGGACGCGCCAACCGGAGTCTATCCCTACGCGGCTTATGCCTATACTCTTGAAGGGCACGAGATCATCCAGCCCGTGACAGATTGGGTGGGTGAAGCCCCCATCGCGGGCAACAAATTCACTTACCAAATCACCCTTGACCTAAAAAAGATAGAGGGTGCCCAGATGCGGCTTGTCAAGGTAGTGGTGGACGAACCCTGAAGCAAATTTCGGGCAGGTCTTAAGCCAATAGTCCAAGGTCCAGTTTCCATTTCCCTCGTCAAGCAAGGGTATAATTTTCAATACTTCATTCAATTCTCTACGTTAACAGCCGACCACAATTTCCTTGCCTTAACCCATTTGGGCCAAACCACTGTTTTACTAGTTGGAAAGAGACAAGATGAATACGAAGCGTTTCACAATCCTCCATAATAATGACATGCACGGCGACTTTTTGGCTGAAACCGGCCAGGTGAACAACGTCTTGATTGGCGGTTTATCTCTGCTTTCGGGCTACATCAACCAGGTGCGCAGGACGGAGAAGAACGTCATCTACGCCATTGCGGGCGACATGGTGCAAGGTTCCATTATCGACACGGAATACAAGGGCATCAGCACTATTGAAATCATGAACTACTTGTCTCCGGATGTGGTGACCTTGGGTAACCATGAACTGGATTATGGTCTGCCACACCTGCTCTTTTTGGAGAAACTTGCCAACTTCCCGATCATCAACTCCAATATGTACGTTACCAAGTACAACAAGCGGCTGATGTCGCCTTATTTGATCAAGGAAATTGACGATTTCAGCATCCTGTTTATCGGCATCATCACTGAAACAGTAATGGATTCCCTACGGCGAGACGGGCACATAGGCACGTTCATCAGCCTTGAAGACGCGGCGCGCGAGACCGGGCGCATTTGCGACGCCTACAAGAATGCGGATATCGACCTGACAATCCTGCTCACGCACATCGGTTTTGAGTCCGACAAGGAGCTGGCGGCCATGCTCAAGCCCGAGTGGGGGGTGGATATGATTTTGGGTGGGCATTCGCATACCCTGCTGGAGCAGCCCGCGGTGGTTAACGACATTCTTATCGCCCAGGCCGCGGTGGGCACAAACCAAATTGGCCGCTTTGACATTTTAGTGGATGACGACACCAACGCCATCGTGGACTGGAAGTGGCAGCTGGTGCCTATCACCAGCGACACGATTGAGCCGGACCTTGAACTGCAGAAGTTC
This sequence comes from Anaerolineaceae bacterium, assembly GCA_035466865.1. Classification (GTDB taxonomy): domain Bacteria; phylum Chloroflexota; class Anaerolineae; order Anaerolineales; family Anaerolineaceae; genus Mesolinea. Next base: position 11,922 of record DATIUL010000063.1, read on the forward strand.
ATCGACGATTTCAACCAGGAGGTGGAATCAAAATACGGCAGCCTGATCTGCCGCTTCGCGAAGCCGCTTACGCACCCTCAGCGCGAGGTTGAGACCGCCCTGGGCGACCTTGTTTCCGATATTTTTGCGGAGAATTCGGATTGCGATGTGGCCTTTATAGGCAGCGGTTCCATCCGCGTTAAAACGCTAGGCCCGGTGGTGACCCTGCGAGACCTAAAACAGGCTTTTCCATATGACGAAGGTTATATGAAGTACACCGTTAACGGCGAACAGCTGCAAACAATTTTTGGGCACATCATGCGCAAGGAAAACCGTAATGGCGAGGGCGAGTGCTACCAGGTGAACAAAGGGGTGAAAGCGGTCTATGATGACATCTTCCAACGCTTGGTTAGCCTGCAGGTGGGCGGTCAGGAGGTGGACAAAGACCACCTCTACGTCATTGGCCTGACCGATTACCACGCGGCCAATAGCGAAAAGAACATTGGTCTTTCGATGGAAGCGCTGACCTCGCTCAGCCCGATGAAGGTAGGCGCAACTTCCATGCAGACGGTACTTGAAGAGTACCTGCGCGGGCATCAGAACATCTCTCACGAGGTGGAAGGCCGGTTGGTTTACCAGTAGTAAGCATTTTTTGTACCTTTCGGTGCACGGATTACTGATTATTAAGGAGGCGTTGTGGAAGAGTCTTTTAGTAAGTTTGGTCCTTTTATTGGTATCTTGTTGGAGCTGGCCCTACTTGCCCTGGGCATCCTATTGATCAGGAAGCACACAAAAAGCAAGCGGAAGGCTACGGAGGCCCTGAACTGGCCGAAGGCTTTGGGCAGAGTAACGCATTCTGAAATTTTGAGAAGTGAAAGCAGTGATGAAGACGGCACTTCCTATAGTTATACGCCTCATATTGAGTATGAATATCAGGTGTCGGGGCAGAATTACTGCAACAAGCAGGTGGTTTTTGGTGGATTTTCCGGCACAAGCAGCAAGAAGCCGGCCGAGAAGGTGGTTTATAAATACCCCCTGAACGATTCGGTAAGCGTGTATTACAACCCAGCCAACCCGAATGAAGCTGTGCTGGAACAGAATGTGGGTTCCGGCGCGAAAGGCGCTTTGATTGGCGGCATCATCCTGATTGTGGTGAGCCTTTTGATGGTTTTGCCTTTGTTGCTCGCCTGGTTTGGGTAACTGATCCTGGTTTTGAATAAACAAATGTAACCACTGATTTGATTGGTGAAAAGCGTACCAATCACGAACTTCTTTAAGGCGTTTGTGAGGCAAATAAGAGACCAACGCAGATCCCTCCTGCTGTCGGGATGACGAGATAAGTATTCAGTCATTGCGAGAAGCAGCAGCTACGAAGCAATCTGGGTTTGGCCCTTTGCAGGGGCTGAGGCAAACGCAGGGCCGCGATAGATGTGTCAGCCTGAACTATTTTGCGAAGGATGTGTTAGCAAGGTGTCGTATCTAGAAGATTCTTGGCTACGCTCAAAAT
>DATIUL010000064.1:0-21344 GCA_035466865.1 Anaerolineaceae bacterium
TACATACACACTTAACTCTGCTGACAGTCTGGCAAGGGCCTGCTGGCAGCCTGACAGAACACGCTCTACAAGCGTTCAAGGCTATAATAAAGTAAACCAAGACTGGAGTACCTCATGATAGAAAACTGTACATTTGCGATAATTGGCCCGGGCGTGATGGGCAGGACGATTGCCTACAGCCTTATCAATGCCGGAGTTTCCTCTCAAAGGCTCACTCTGGCCGGTCCAAATGCGGACAAACTGATCGAACTGGGACAGGAACTCTCGGTGGGCACCACCCTGGATAACGCTGCAGCAGCCCAGTCTGCCGATGTTATTATCCTGGCGGTCAAGCCGCAGCGTCTGAACCAGGCAGCCCGGGTTATCCGCCCAGCACTCAAAGAGACTGCTCTCGTGATTTCCATTGTGGCTGGCATTTCCACCCCTGCTCTAAGCCAACAACTGAGCACCGATCGCATCGTTCGCGCCATGCCAAACACCCCCGCCCGCATCGGTATGGGCATCACCGTCTGGACGTGCACCCCCCAGGTGGATGAAGCACAGAAAGAAACTGCCGCAGAGGTATTCCGCAGCATGGGCGAGGAGATCTTTGTGGAGGATGAGGTCTACCTGGATATGGCCACCGCACTCTCGGGCACTGGTCCGGCTTATGTGTTCCTGTTCATGGAGTCCATGATCGACGCCGGCGTGCACATGGGCATTCCGCGCCGCATCGCCGAACAACTGGTGCTTGAGACCCTGCGCGGCAGCACCGAATTTTACGCCCGCCGCCATGAACACCCCGCTGCCCTGCGGAACGAAGTCACCTCACCCGGCGGCACTTCTGCCGAAGCGCTGTATTACCTCGAAAAAGCTGGTTTCCGTACCGCCATCTCGCGCGCCATCTGGGCTGCCTACCAACGATCCAAGGAACTCGGCACTGGAAAATCCAAGCAGAACCTGGAAGACTGAGGTTCGAACAATTTACGCCTTGACTCCAAGCTGAAATATCTCCTGGAGCAGCGGCGCTTTAATTTCCACCTACGCTGCACCGCGCCCTCTTTTACTTTGGGATCTGCCTTGGGAAACCTTAACTGGAGCACATCTCTGGATAATTCTCTGGCGAAATCACGGCAAACTAGGCAATAAAGAAGGTATATACCTGGTTTTTATGTACTTTGTCTACATCACCTGCAGAGCCGTATTCTTCCACACAGATTACTAATAAGCAGTTTTACCGCATAGGTTTCAGATTGGGCTGAAAAACCCAATCTTCAGGAAATGATATACTGCCAAAAGATGCAAAAACCTCCTGGTAAACTGATCCTCCTGTCTGTTTTCATGAGCCTGTGCGGGCTTACTTTGCTGGGTATGTTCTTTTCGGCTAACGTGAGCCCGGGCAGCCAGGCAGTTGAAACCACGGCTTATCCCCCCTCTGCCAAACCTCAAATCCGCATTGTCCCGGGCAAAAAGTTCACGCTCACAATAGGTAAAGATACCTGGCAGATAGCCAGCCAGGCCGCCACAGTCGGCGACGCCCTGACAGAAGCCGGCGTACCCCTGCACTCGAAAGATAGGCTTTCATTGGACTTGCAAACCCCCCTGCGAGATGGCCTGGAATTAACGATCGAGAAAGCTCGCCAGGTTTGGGTTGAACACGCGGGATTGAGTCATAGCGGTATTACCGCAGCCAGAAGCGTGGGGGAAGCCCTGGCAGATCTTGGGCTCAGCCTGCAAGGCCTGGATTACAGCGAACCCTCAGCAGATTCCGAAGTGCCAACTGACGGAAGAATGGTCGTGCATCGGGTGGGGGAAGCAATTACTCTCATGAAAGAGGAAACGCCTGCTGGTTTCAGCTACGAAGCCGACCCTGAAACCCCATTGGATCAACAATCGACCCTAATCCCCGCAGTACCCGGCTATACAGTCACGCGTTCCAGAACACGGATGGTCGATGGTCAAGCGCAACAACCAGTTACTGAAGGACCCTGGAAAGCCTCGGAGCCGAAAAATGGAGTCATTGGCCTGGGCTCAAAAGTAGTTGTTTACACCGAAGTTGTTGATGGTGTGGAACTGAATTATTGGCGCAAGCTCTCGGTTTATGCCACCGGATACAAGCCCAGTTCGAACGGCGGCACAGGGACCGCTTCGGGCATTCCACTGACTAAAGGCATCATAGCGGTGGAGGTCTCGTGGTATAACAGCGGTATGGCATTTCAAAAAGCATACGTTCCTGGTTACGGTTTCGGCACCATTGCCGATACCGGCCCAAATATCCTTGGCCACCCCTGGATTGACCTGGGGTTTGATGACGATAACTACGTCTCCTGGCATAACTGGACGACGCTATACCTGCTTGAGCCCGTTCCCTCTTTCGTTCCTCTCCAGATGCCATGAAATATCTTGATATCCACCCGTTGATGAATGAGTTCGGCATCAGGCCAAAAAAATCTTTGGGTCAGAATTTTCTGGTTGAACCCGCTGGATTACGCAAAGTCATCGAAGCTGCTGGTGTTCAGAAGGATGACCAGGTGCTTGAAATCGGGGCCGGCCTGGGCAGTCTGACTGTTCTGCTGGCTCAAGCAGCCCGATCTGTAGTGGCGGTTGAAATCGACCGGGAACTGATACCTCCCCTGCAAAAAGCATTGGAAAAATACCCGAATGTTCAAGTTGTGCATGGGGATATCCTTAGGCAAATTCCTGATACGTTAGGACTGGAAGCTCGTTACCTGGTGGTAGCAAACATACCTTATTACATCAGTTCAGCAATCCTGCGCCACTTGCTAACCGCAAAACAAAAACCTGCCCGAATGATTCTGACGGTGCAAAAGGAAGTTGCTGAACGGGTGTGCGCCAAAGAAGGCAAACATAGTCTGCTTTCACTTTCCGTACAGGTATTCGGAAACCCCAGGTTGGCTGGTATCATCCCGGCAGGTTCATTTCTGCCTGCGCCTGAAGTGGATTCCGCGGTATTGGTGATTGACCTTCTCCCTCAACCTGCCATCCCTGAGGAAGATTTGGACCGTTTCTTTTCCCTGGCCAAAGCCGGATTCAGCCAAAAACGCAAGACGTTGCGCAACTCGCTTTCAGGAGGCTTGCGTATCAGCACGCAAGAAGCGGAAACTTTATTGGCGAATGCAGGGTTGGACCCAATGCTCAGGGCAGAGGCTCTCAGTTTGGAAGCCTGGGGAAGTTTGGTAAAAGCCTTTAAGATACTGAGTTAGTGTTTATCTTTATGTTTGTCTTTTTTCTTATGTCCACTTAAGAAAATGGCACTGCCAACCACACCAGTTAGGCCTAATAAGAAAATGATAGGCCGTTCAATAATCCAGGCTAATGACTGAAGCGTTCCCCTGTTTGTCTCAACGATGGCCCGGTTCAATATGGGTTCTGGCGCGGGTTCATCCCATGTGAATGTAATTAAACGCGAGAGAAAACCCTGCTGCACACAGCCTTCCAGGCTAAAAATGTGAATTGGCTTTTTGTATTTGGCGGCTATTCGTAGGTCGGTTGTGAATTCCACCCAACTCAAAGGTGCAACTGTATCCCCTGTTTCCGTTTCAACGCCTCCACCGGTGACGCCAAGGCCAAAGGAATCCGTATTATTGGCATAACTCTCCAGCATGGCTTGCCCATAGGGGCGATTAAAGCTGGAATAGAGCATCAAGACTACCCGATCGACCTGAACATCTATCAGACCAAGCGCGCGCTTGAGCACTGTTGAATGCGCCTGACGGTCATCCACCACATAGGTGGAATGATAGGCCTCCACCTTATATCCATCGGCATGAATCTGATTGACCAGACCCAAGTAAGCTAAATAGCTTTCTTCATAGCCCTTTTTATCTTTTAAGCGCTTCCAAACAATGGGCAAAATTTTTGGGTTCCGGGCTTCGAACATGGCGGACTCTTCAAAGTCAGGTTCAATGTCCAGTCCTATGGCTGTCCACACCAATTTGTGCCGGGCTGTCCAGGTTTTGAAAGCTTCATAACGGGCAACCGCGTAAGGGTAATTTTCCAGGTTGTACCAATAGCCTTGGTTCTTTGGGAGTAAGAGCCAGGCGATCACTGGCACACCAATTTTGTTCAGGCGTTTGATCACTTCCGCGCGTTCATCGGAAAGATCAATTAATCCAACGGACACAGAAGCGTTCAGTGCCTTCAGGTCGTCCAGAACAAAACGATCTTCAAACAACTTTTTTAATGCTTTAGGTTCAAGTTCAGTAAAAAAAGTTAACTCAGGATGTTGATCCATGAATATTTTCTCCTAAACGGTTAAGGGTGTCTTGGAAGGAACCCCTGTATGCCTGGGGTAGATTGCGGGAGTATGGCGGTTTTTATCAATAAGCACCAGGTAGCGTATTCCTTCAACACCTGGGAGCTCGATCGGGAGCACTTCTTTGAGGTCACCGCCCAACTTATGCATGATTGGTTGGCAGCGTTCAGCTTCTTCTATCGCATCACTGCCCTTTTGCAGCACAATTCGGCCACCCATTTGGGCAAGCGGCAGGCAATACTCCAGTAAAACAGGCAAGGGTGCCACCGCGCGGGCAGTGACCATCTGGTATTTTTCCCTTTGTTCAGGGTCCTGACCCAGTTCTTCCGCCCGGATTGTTGTGGCATCGGCATTGTGTAATTGCAGTGTATCCAATACAAGTTTGCAGAAATTGATTTTTTTACCGACCGAGTCCACCAGGGTGAGTTTGAGCTCAGGCCAGATGATTTTTAACGGGATGCCCGGAAAACCTGCGCCTGTGCCCAAATCAACCAGGCTGGCGGGAGGGGCGGTTCGGCTCCAACCCTTTGTGACGCTAAGGGAGTCAAGAAAGTGTTTCAATCGGATTTCTTCAGGCTCTCGAATAGCCGTTAGATTGAATTTTGCATTCCATTCAATCAGTGTATAGAGGTATTTCTCAAATTGTTCCAATTGCCAGGGGCTGAGTTCAATCCCAAAAAGTTCTTCTGCTGCTTTCTGCCAGGTAACCATCGCCCTATTATATCCAATTACGATTTAAGGTTTTAAGTTACTCGAGGATGTGGACAAAAGGCCAAAGTACCAGAAGGTTTAGGCAACGTGGCCAATGAGCTTACGGAGATGGTCTACAACCATTTCGGAGGCCACACTATTGAGGCCGCCATCCGGGATAATTACATCCGCGAAGCGCTTGGAAGGTTCGACGAATTCAATATAGCTGGGCCGGACTGTACCCAAATATTGACTTACAACTGATTCGACCGTTCGGCCGCGTTCATTGATATCACGCTCAAGGCGGCGAATGAAGCAAAGATCCGGGTCTGTATCCACAAAAAGCTTCATGTCGATCAGTTTTCGTAGTTTCGGCTCGGCAAAAATTAGAATGCCTTCAACCATGATGATGGTACGGGGTTCCACGCGGACAGTTTCGTGAGACCGCGTGTAAGCCTTGAAATCATAGACTGGCTTGGCTACTGAATTCCAAGTCTTCAACTGCTTGATATGCTCTATCAGCAATTCGGTTTCAAGCGCGTTGGGATGGTCATAATTGACAGCCAAACGGTCAGGCATGCTCATCTGATCCTGCCGGCGATAATAAGCGTCGTGGGGCAAGAAGGCGATTCGGTCAACGCCAACTTCACGCAGTATGGTTTGAGCCAGCGTGGTTTTCCCGCTGCCGGAACCGCCTGCGATACCGATGACAAATGGAGTGGAAAGGCCTAGCATAAGGGAAATTATAACCGCTTAGGTTATAATTCCGCTGACTGGAGAGAAAAATGACCGCAAAAATAATCGATGGAAAAGCAATTGCTGCAGACATCCGCCTGGAAGTCAAAACAGCCGTTGAAACTCGAAAGGCAGCTGGTTTACCAGTTCCAGGCCTGGCAACTGTACTCGTTGGGGAGAACCCAGCCTCGCAGGTTTACGTGAAAAGCAAGCACAAAGCTTGTGCCGAAGTAGGAATTACTTCTTTTAGCCATGTGCTCCCAGCTGATGCCACCCAGGAAGACGTGGAAGCTGTCGTCCGCGACCTCAACCACGACCCTAAAGTCAATGGCATACTGGTTCAACTACCCCTACCCAAGGGTCTGGATGAGGAACGTGTGCTCTCATTAATCGATATTTCCAAAGATGTGGATGGCTTTCATCCTGTCAACATCGGAAGATTGGCCCAAAAAGGCCGCGAACCCAGTTTTGTTTCGTGCACGCCAGCCGGCTGCATCGTACTGCTCGAGAGAAGCGGAGCCAAGCTTTCTGGCGCAAACGCGGTTGTTCTCGGGCGCTCAAATATTGTTGGTATGCCTGTCGCTCTTCTGCTTGTCAGGGCGGATGCCACGGTCACGATTTGTCATTCCCGTACAAAGGATATCCCCGCCATCTGCCGTAACGCGGATGTGTTGGTGGCCGCCATTGGCAAACCAGAGTTCGTCAAGAAGGATTGGGTAAAACCTGGCGCTTACGTTATCGACGTTGGCATTAATCGCGTGGACGATCCCAGTTCTCCCAAAGGCAGCAAATTGGTGGGAGATGTAGCCTATGATGAGGTTTCAGAGGTCGCTGGCGCGATTACGCCTGTGCCAGGAGGGGTTGGACCGATGACCATTGCCATGCTGCTTCAAAACACGCTTCATGCGGCAGAACTTGCTGATAAGATACTTCATTAGAAACAAGAAAGGTATGATTGCGAGATGAGTACTCTTCTACTAAAAAACATCGCCTTAATCGTCACTATGGACTCCCATGATCGCGATTTAAAGAATCAGGGAATCTTCTGTAGGGATGGCTTTATCGAGCAAATCGGGGACATGGCTGACCTTCCCAAGGAAGCTGATGAGGTCCTGGATTTGAAAGGCCACATCGTTCTGCCTGGTATGGTTAATACACATCATCACTTCTACCAGACGTTAACACGAGCGATCCCTGGTGCCCAGAACTCCAATCTTTTCAACTGGCTGAGTACGCTTTACCCTATTTGGGCTCGCATGACCCCGGACGACATCTTCACCAGCACTCAAACTGCCCTGGCAGAACTTGCGCTTTCAGGCTGCACCACTGCTTCGGACCACCTTTACATGTTCCCAAATGGCTCCAAGTTGGACGACGAAATTGATGGTGCCCGCACCGTTGGTTTGCGCCTGCATGCCTCCCGGGGTTCGATGAGCCTCGGTAAATCTCAAGGTGGAATGCCGCCAGACAGCGTGGTGGACCCAGAAGAGTCCATCCTTAAAGATTCACTGCGCGTAATCCAACGCTATCACGACCCAAAACCGGGTTCGAAGCTGCAAATTGTGCTGGCTCCATGCGCGCCATTCAATGTCTCAGGCGAATTGATGAAGCAATCTGCTCTCATGGCCAGGGAATACAACGTGCACTTGCACACCCACCTGGCTGAAACTGAAGACGAAGCTGACTTCTGCAAGGCAAAATTTGGGATGAGACCCGTTGCCTATATGCAGAGCCTGGATTGGGTTGGTAATGATGTTTGGTATGCCCATAGTGTTTGGGTCAATGATGATGAAATCAAGGTATACGCCAAACACGGCTGCGGTGTTACCCATTGCCCAAGCTCCAACATGCGCTTGGCCTCAGGGATTGCCCCGATTATGCACATGCTAACCCAGGGTGTGAAAGTTGGTTTGGGTGTGGACGGTTCTGCCAGCAATGACGGCTCGCATATGCTTGGTGAAGCCCGGCAGGCGATGCTTTTGGCACGTTTGGATAGCGGCATCAAAGGTGCCTCACGATCGGACCCAAACGCACCGTCCTTGATGACTGCCCGCCAGGCCTTATCCGTTGCCACCCGTGGTGGCGCGGCGGTATTGGGGCGCAAAGACATCGGTTCGCTTGAGGTTGGCAAATGCGCTGACCTTTTCGCCATCAACCTCAACCGACTCGAATATACCGGCGCTGTTGAAGACCCAATGGCAGCGGTAATTTTCTGTGCTCCTGTTGGTGTGGACTACAACATAGTGGGCGGAGAAGTGATTGTTCGTGAGGGTAAGTTGACAACGCTTGACTTGCGGACTCACATTGAAAAACATAATGCTGCTGCCAAACGTTTGGTTGCAGGGTGATAAGCCTTTCTCACTGACGAAGGGTCAAATCTAATTTTGGAGAATATAAGAATGCAGAAAAAAGGTTTAGCAGTCGTGGCAGTTGGCGGAAACGCCTTAATTAAAGATAAACAACATCAATCCGTACCCGATCAATATTTAGCCGCAGCCGAGACTATGAAGCATGTGGCGGACATGATCCAGGATGGGTGGGATGTTGTGGTTACGCATGGTAACGGACCCCAGGTAGGGTTCATCCTGCGACGGTCAGAAATCGCCAGCCATGAGTTGCATGAAGTGCCGCTTGATTACTGTGGTGCCGACACCCAGGGCGCCATTGGGTATATGTTCCAACAAGCCCTGCACAACGAGTTTATTAAACGCGGCATGAAGAAGACCCCAGCAACTGTGGTTACACAGACAATTGTGGACCGCAACGATAAAGCATTCCAGAACCCGACCAAACCAATTGGGTCCTTCATGGATGAAGCCCAAGCTCGAGAAAAGATGGAAAAAGAGGGCTGGACATGTGTGGAAGATGCCGGCCGCGGTTGGCGCAGGGTTGTTGCATCGCCTATTCCACAGCGTATCGTGGAAGCAGATGCCATCAAGAACCTGATTGACCACGACTTTGTGGTTGTGGCGGTTGGCGGTGGCGGTATCCCCGTGATTGAAAAAGAAGACGGCAGCCTGACAGGTATTGAAGCTGTCATTGATAAGGATTTTGGCTCAGCTATTTTGGCTACGATGATTGATGCAGACCTCTTCATGATCAGCACGGCTGTCGAAAAAGTGGCCATCAACTTCAATAAGCCAGATCAAAGATGGCTGGACACTCTCACGGTTGAAGAAGCCCAACGCTACCTGGCAGAAGGCCAATTTGGCAAGGGTTCCATGGCACCCAAAATTGAGGCCATCTTAAAATATTTTGCAAAAGGCGGCAAGAAAGCCATCATCACCGACCCTGAACACATGCGTGATGCCCTTAACGGCAAAACTGGAACAGTCATCACCAATTAAAGGAGCATTACCCCCGGCATGGCTATTAGTTATTACGAGTGTTCAATATGCAAGCGCCACTACACCCCAAGTGAGGTGACCTATTGTTGCCCCCGCGATGGCGGCAACTTGACGGTTCATTCTGATTTTGAAGAACATCCAGTGCTGGTAGACGCGCAATCCATCCTCGCGGATCGTGAACCGTCCATCTGGCGCTATGCACCGCTGCTTCCGGTTAATGACCCCGGTTTTTGCGATACCCCCCTGCACCAGGTAGGCCTTACCCCGCTTTACAGGCCCATCCAGCTGGCGGAGAGCCTGGGTATGGAAAACTTGTGGATCAAAGATGAAAGCCGCAACCCCAGTGCCTCCTTCAAGGACCGTGCCAGCGCGATAGTGGTTGCACGGGCGATTGACACCAAACAAAACAAAATAGTGGCGGCTTCAACGGGTAATGCCGGGGCCGCCATGGCCTGCATGTGCGCGGCTGCCCGCAAAGAGGCCATCATCCTGGCCCCCCGAACCGCACCACCTGCCAAACTTGCCCAACTTACAACTTATGGAGCTAAAGTAATTCTGGTCGATGGCAATTACGACCAGGCCTTTGACCTATCGATTGAAGCATCGAAGGAATTCGGATGGTATAACCGCAATACTGGCTATAACCCATTCACCACCGAAGGTAAAAAAACTGCAGCTTACGAAATCTGGGAGCAGCTTCTGCGCGTTCAGATGAAAGGCAGCCAACGGGTCACCATTTTCATACCGGTGGGTGATGGCAACATCCTGACTGGAATCTGGAAAGGTTTCAGCGATTTGCTTGCCCTGGGTTGGATTGAAGAGTTCCCCAAGCTTATAGGGGTCCAAGCAGAAGGCTCAGCTGCGATTGCGGATGCCTGGATGAACGACGCGGAAACTATCACTCCGGTCGAAGCGCATACTCTTGCTGACAGCATCAGCGTGGACTTGCCGCGTGATGGGCTGCGAGCCTTGCAAGCAGTCAAACAAACTGGTGGTTACTTCATTAAAGTGACCGATGAAGAAATCCTGCATGCCATTGCCACTTTGGGCAAATGCGGCATTTTTGTGGAACCAGCCGCTGCCGCGGCCTTTGCAGGTATGAATAAAGCCCGAAACAACCGTAAACTCACCCGCAACACACCCACGTTGGTGCTTTGCACTGGCAGCGGTCTTAAAGATGTTAAGGCAGCCAGCCTGGCATCCAAACCCGCCCCGGTGATCGAACCGAGCCTTGATGCTCTCAAGAAGGTTGTCAATGGATAATCCCATTTATTCCGTCATTGCCCCTATCTACAACGAAATTGAAAACCTCCCGTTGCTTTATGAACGGGTTGTTAAAGTGATGGAACAAACCGGCGAAAGCTGGGAGCTAATTTTGGTGGATGACGGTTCGAAAGATGGATCCACCCAGAAAATGCGCGAGATGGCGGCAGCAGACCCACGGGTGCGCCCAGTCATCTTTGCCCGTAACTTTGGGCACCAGATTGCTGCCACCGCAGGCATGGATTACAGCCGCGGAGCTGCAGTCATGATAATTGACGCGGACCTTCAAGACCCCCCTGAGGTGATGCTGGACCTGATTGCCAAGTGGAAAGAAGGCTACCAGGTGGTTTACGCGGTGCGTGCTGAACGAGAAGGCGAAACCGCTTTCAAAAAACAGACTGCCTCCATTTTCTATCGCTTTATCCATAAGATCGCAGATGTGGACATTCCGGTTGATACCGGGGACTTCCGCCTGCTGGACCGGAAAGTTTTGGATGTTTTAGGTACCATGCGCGAAAAAGCACGCTTCTTGCGTGGTATGAGCGCCTGGGTAGGCTTCAAACAAGTGGGCGTATCTTATAAGCGCGAAGCTCGCCATGCCGGGGTAAGCAAGTACCCACTCAAGAAAATGCTCAAGCTGGCGAAAAATGCCATTTTCGGCTTTTCTTCTTACCCAATTGAATTCATTTTGGGGGTAGGTGTTGTTACCGCATGTGCAACTGTGGGTGTGGCCATACTACTTGGTATCCTGGCCGCATTCAAAGTACTGCACTGGAGTTGGGATTTGACCCTTCTATTGGCTATGTTCTTTTTGGCAGGCCTCATCTTTGCCAGTTTCGGTGTAATCGGAGAATATATAACCCGCACCTACGAACAGGTAAGAGATCGCCCGCTCTATATCGTTGCTGAAGGCCCAGACAGGGATCATGAACCCACCCGCCTGGATCAAAACCGTTACCCAAGACCATTTACAGATTAGGAAGGATTTTCAAATATGACCAGAATAGACTTGACCGTCCACAAAGACCGGCTGCAACGCACCTTAGAGCGCGTCCGTGAACAAGGCATCATCATCCCCACCCTGGCGCAGCAACGCGACCCAAGCCTTGTGCCTGATGAAATCAAGCAAAAGCTGAAAAATGTTGGTCTTTGGGAAGTACACCCAATTAACCTTTTCCGCATCACCTGGCATAACCAACCCGTTGAAAATGGCGGCCTTTATGGCGGTGTTAATTACGTTGAATTCCCATCCAGCTTAACTGGTGTTGACGCACGCATTGTTGCCCTGGTTGGTAAGTGGTTCCCTTGCGGTGTGCACAAAGTGGGCGCGGCATTTGGCTGCCTGGTACCACGCCTGGTAACCGGGCAATTTGACCCCACCACTCAAAAAGCAGTCTGGCCTTCCACTGGTAATTATTGCCGCGGGGGAGCTTACGACAGCCGCCTCTTGGGCTGCAAATCCATTGCTATTTTGCCGGAAGGCATGAGCCGTGAACGCTTTGACTGGCTGCAGGAAATTGCGGATGAAGTCATCGCCACACCGGGCACGGAATCCAACGTTAAAGAGATTTTTGACAAGTGCTGGGAACTCAAGCGCTCCGGCCAGGACCTCATGATATTTAACCAGTTTGAAGAGATGGGCAACTACCTCTGGCATTACAGCGTCACCGGCCCTGCTCTGGCAGAACTTGTAAACACTGTAAAGGGCGAAGACGGCCGCTTGGCTGGTTTCTGTTCAGCCACAGGTTCCGCTGGCACAATTGCCGCGGGTGATTACCTCAAACAGCAATTCCCAGGCTCAAAAATCGTTGCCAGTGAAGCTTTGCAGTGCCCCACCCTGCTGAATAACGGCTTTGGCGCGCACCGCATTGAAGGCATCGGCGATAAGCACGTTCCCTGGGTGCATAACGTCAAGAATACCGATTTCGTCACCGCCATTGATGACAACGCGGTTGTGAATCTGGCCAGGCTCTTCAACGAACCTGCCGGACGCAAGCATCTGCTTGAAAGCGGCGTGGACGAGCAAACGGTAAATCAGTTGAATTTGCTGGGCTTCTCTGGCATTTCCAATGTGCTCTCAGCCATCAAATTAGCCAAGCACAATGAACTGACCAGCAAAGATATCGTGGTAACCGTATTGACCGATTCGATGGAACTTTACGGCAGCCGCCTTGAAGAAATGCACGCTGAGTACGGCAAATATGATGAAAAGTCTGCTGTTGCGGATAATGCCCGTTACCTCAAGGGCGTAGGTATCGACTATATGCAGGAACTGGGTTATTGGGACCGCAAACGCATCCACAACCTCAAGTACTATACCTGGGTTGAACAACAGGGTAAAACCTACGAAGAAATTCTTGCCCAGTGGAATGACGACGATTATTGGACCGAAGTACAGGCCCAGGCGCCCGAGATTGATAAGTTGATTGAAGCGTTCAACGCAGAAGCAGCTGTCAAGCTGAAATAAGATGACTGGCACGCGCGGGATCCCCGAAACGGACCTGGTACTTGTGGCCATAATTCCTGAACCACGAGACCTTGAGATCGCGCGCGTGCTGGGTTGGTATCGCATCCCGCTGAAAAGCGCGCCTAAAATCATCTCTGTTGATTACGTGGCTTTTTATCAGACGGGTAATTTCCCGAAAAATGAACGTTGGCAGATTCGCCAGATTGCCCCGTTAAAGGGGCACGAACTGACTACGCGCAAAGAGCTGCTGCGCGACCAACCGGAGCATCCCCACGCTAACGACGAATATTTCAAGCTGCAGTTGGGTCCTATGCTCACCCTGGACCAACCCATCCCGGCTGAAAACTGGAAGCGGATCACTTTTTTCTACACCACCATCGGCAGAATAAATTCGGCTCGAAAATTGGCCGATTTGCCAGTTCACGACGAAGAACGTGCCATAATCTGGAAGGTGCTGCGCGAAAAAGCCCCCCAACGTAAGGAATACGCGCCTGAGGCACTACCCGAGATTCCAATTGACCCGTTGATTCTGGCTTTGTTCAGTGGCTTTGACGGTTATAAGGAGACTGCATGAAAAAGCTATTCAAGAACGGTATTGTGGTCACAGCTGACGATATGAAAGCAGCAGATATCCTGGTGGAAGGTGAAAAAATATGCGCCATTGGGGAGAACCTGGTGTGTGAAGACGCGGAAATAATTGACGCTACTGGCATGCTGATCCTACCTGGCGGCGTGGATGCCCACGTGCACCTTGACCTGCCCATGTTCGGTACTGTCTCTTCCGATGACCATTACACCGGCACCAAGGCGGCTGCCTTTGGCGGAACAACAACCGTTATTGATTTCATCTCACAAGATGATCACGACCTGTCCAAGAATATCGATGCCTGGCAAGCCAAGGCAGCCAAGGCCGCGGTGGATATCAGCGCGCACGCCAACATCACTTACTACGATAACAAGGTGGCAGAACAACTAAAACATCTGCCCGATGCCGGTGTCACCAGCATCAAGGTCTTTACCGCTTACAATGGCCGCCTGCGGCTGGATGATGGCAATATTTTTAAAGTCATGCGGGTGGCAGGTAACGCCGGGATCCTCACGATGGTGCATGCCGAAAATGGGGATGTGATCGAAGTACTCATCTCAGAAGCACTTGAAGCCGGGAATAAATCCCCCATTTGGCACGCGCGCACGCGCCCGGGCTGGGGCGAAGTGGAAGCCTCACTGCGTTCGCAGGCATTGGGAATCATGGCCGACGCGCCGGTTTACCTTGTGCATATGAATGTGGCCGGCGAGGTTGACCAATTAGCTTATACCCGCGATAAGGGCTTGCCATGCATGGGCGAGACCTGCCCGCAATACCTCTTCTTCACTGAAAAAGACCTGGAAAGACCAGACGGCGCGAAATGGGTGTGTTCACCCCCCATGCGAACGGTAGCGGATGGAACCAGGCTATTTGAAGGGCTCGAGAACGGCACAATCCAGGTATTGGCCACGGACCACTGCCCATTCTTCTTTGATGGGAACAAACCCATTATTTATGAAGGTCAACCGATTGCCATCCCAGGCAAGGAATTAGGCAAGGGTAACTTCACAAAAATTCCCAACGGCCTACCCGGTTTGGGAGACCGTTTACCTGTATTTTGGACGCACGCCGTGGGGACAAAACGCATGACTCCCAGCCAATTTGTAGCCCTGACGGCTACAAACCCGGCCAGGATTTTTGGGCTTTACCCGCAAAAAGGGACCATAGCGGTTGGCTCCGATGCTGACCTTACGCTTTGGGACCCCGCCTTTGAAGTGGAGTATGGGGTAAATGTTGCGCAACACCGAACTGATTACAACCTTTATGAGGGTTGGAAACTCAAAGGCATGCCCAGGCAAGTCTACCTGAGGGGTGAATTAATCGTCAGGAACAGCACTTGGTTGGGTAAGCGCGGTGGAGGAAAATTCCTCAAGCGAAAAAGCGGAGAACTACTCTAAGTACATTCAATTACAATTAAGCCATGCTTCTATTTGCGAGTATCGCCTTGCTTTTGGGCGGTTCAGTATTGGTGCTTCTTTTGGATCGCTCAAAGAAGCGTATAAACCTTGCCTGGTTGATTTCACTTCTGATCTGTCTGCTTGCCTTCGGCCTGGTCTACCTCCTGCGGCTTTTTCTGCCTTCAGAATTCCATCTGCTTGACTGGACGCCGCTCTCCATTTTCCATAACGCCCCTTTCCTGCAAATCAGTTATCAAAGCTGGCCTTACGCAGTGGTACTGATTACGCTGCTCACCGCGGTCATAATCACCGATCCAAGCCGCTCCAGGGATCCTCAAAGCACGGTCCCCTGGGCAGGCGTGTTGGGTTTGGGCGGGCTGCAGTTGATAGCCATCACCGCTGGCGACCCTCTGACCTTGGTAGGCGCCTGGGCAATCATCGACATCGTTGAATACGCTTATTTGCTGCGAATGCAATCATTCGATGAAAAGCATGGCCGTTTGATTTCAGCGCTTGGCTTGCGATGGTTGAGCGTCCTGGCGTTAATCTTTGCCATCGTTGTTGCCTGGCAAGTGAAATCTGACTTCACCTTGGCAGAAATACCCAGCAGTGCCAGCCTGTACTTTTTACTCGCTGCGGCATTGCGCCTAGGTGTACTGCCCATTTACATTCCTTACCTTATGAATAAAAAAGTGCCCTATGGCATTTCAGTTTTAGGCAGGTTGGCTCCAACCATCTCGGCCCTGACTTTAATTGCGTATTTGCCAGGCGAGTTTCTAACTCTCTCCAAAGGCTTAATAAACCTGCTCCACTTGTTTGCCTTGCTGGCAGCCGTCTATGCATCCCTGATGTGGTTGACCCGGCAGAATATGACCCAGGCCCGCCCATACTGGAACATCGCGCTATCCGCTTTTGTCGTGCAATCAGCATTAAACGGCAACGCGCAGGCTGGGCAAGCCTGGGGTTTGGCGCTATTGCTTGTTGGTGGCGAGCTTTTCCTTTTTGAACCCCCCATTCGGCGTATCAATTTTCTGCCACTTGTTGCTTTGCTTGGACTGGTTGCCCTGCCTTACACTCCAGCTGGTTTGGGATGGGCAGGTCTGATTGGTACCGGGTTTACCTGGACAGGTCTCATTTTTATTATTGCACACGCTTTCTTATTGGCGGGGTATTTACGATATACCCTTGAAGCCAGCAGCACGATCACGGGGTTGGATAAGCATGTGCGCATCACGTTTCCTTTGGGTTTGATTCTGATAATCGGCTCAATTTTTACACTTGGTATTATAGGGCGCCCTGATAGTTTACAGGTAACTCCTTGGCTGCCCCCTGTTATTAGTCTCGGAATTGTTGTTTTACTCATTGGGATTGGCCTAAAACTTGGCTTGAGGCCACCATTTACCAGCTATCGGGAAAAAATTCCTGGCTTTCGATTTCTATTCTGGGTATTTAATGGGATTCAATCCGTTTTTAGCCTTGAATGGGTATACAACTTAGGCTTTTGGATCGTGAAGCCTCTGCGGGAAAGTGGCGAGTTTTTATCCAATATTCTTGAAAGTGAAGGCGGCACCATTTGGTACATCGTTTTCATTGTGATCCTGTTTACACTTTTCGTTACCGGGATTAAACTGCCATGACCCTTACTCTGGCCTACATCCCCGCTGTCATTGCCGTCTTGTGCGCCTTATTCAACCTGGTGCGGCGAAAATGGCTCACCAATCTAATCAGCCTGGCTATTCAATTTGTGGCAATGTTCGTGGTTATTTTAAATGTCTGGGTTTTTAGCGTAGCAATCGTCAAACTCATCGTTAGCCTGGTGACTGTTGGCATCATTGCATATAGCTTAAGTAGTTTGAATATGCTTCAGGCAGCAACCCGGTTTGCCCCGTTCCGGGAAGGTGAGTTATTCAGAGCATTCACGGGGATCTGCCTGGTTCTGTTTATCTTAATTTTCCAACCGCAAGCCCAGGCAACCATGTTCCCCAAGAGCCCCCCGGCTTTGCTTTTCTGCGCTTTGAGCGTGATGGCGATTTCACTGCTTCAACTGGGTTTGAAAGCTGAACCTTTTTTCATCTTGATTGGTTTGCTCGGATTCCTGACCGGTTTTGAGTTGCTTTACGCTTCCCTGGAATACTCAGCCCTTTTGGAAGGGCTTTTCACAGCTATTAAGCTTGGACTGGCATTGGCAGCCCCCTATGTATTCTCAGTGGAAAAGGGCGCGCTATGACCAATTCGGTAGTCTTTTTCATTTTATTGCCACTAGCCGCTGGCATGTTGCTGTTGGTCATAAGCAGTTTCCGCCGATTAAGCCTCGTGATCAGTTGTTTGCTGCTAAGTTTGCTGGTTCTTGCTGCCTTTTTATTGCCAAAAGGCTTGATTTTTGACTGGATGGATCGAACTTACGAGATTAAGACCAGCCTGATACTCCTCGGAAGAGCTTTCACGTTGCCCGCCTATTTATTTCCTTTTTGTGGTCTGGTTTACCTAAGCGGATTGTTGTGGTCGATCTGCAGTGAACTTTTCATGACTAAATCCAATTTAAAGGCCATGTGCCTTATCATCCCGGCCTTGCTGCTTATGATGGTTACGGTGGATCCCTTTCTTTACTCCGCTGTGATATTTGAGATTCTGGCTCTTTTGGCAATCCCGCTATTACTGGAAAAGAAAACACGTTCAACCCAGGGTATTTTGCATTTTATTGTGCTCCAGACCATTGCCATGGCATTGGTTTTGTTGAGTGCCTGGATGCTGACAGGGGTGTCCACCGCCCAAAGTTCAAACCCCATGATCCTGCGCGGGGCTGCCATGGTTCTCATTGGTTTTATGCTCTGGTTCCCGGCTTTTCCCTTTCATGTTTGGATGGCTGAACTATTTAAGGAAAATCATCCCTGGCCGGTAAGCTTCCTCCTGACAGGTATTCAAACAGCTTTGCCAATTTTGTTGCTGGTTTTCATCGACCGCTTTGCCTGGCTGAAAAATCTTCCGGGGCTTTTCGACAATATAAAATACTTCGGCTTGGTGATGATTGCCATAGCAGGAATCTTCAGCTCCTTCCAAAGAAATTTTAGGCGGCAAACCGCTTATTTGTACTTGAATGAGACAGGGTATACGCTTTTAATCATCGGCCTGGCTCCAGCAAGCGGATTGAACAACCTGGCTATGATCTTGTTGCCCCACATAATTACCTTCTGGTTTTGGGCTTATTGTTTGTCCATTCTCGAGACAAGGTATCCAGAAGCTACGAGTGATCTCAGCAATCTCAATGGGTTCATTCGTAACGAACCGTTGCTGAGTTTGGGTTTGGTACTTGGGCAGATAAGTTTTATGGGCTTGCCAATGTTGGCGCTTTTCCCAATCAAACGCCTGGTATGGTTCTCCATTCCAATTAGTAGCGGTGTTGAATGGCTGTTACTGGGCGTGGGGGCCATTGGGATGCTGGCTTATATTCTGAGGCTGATCATGGCTATGTTGTCACCGCGGGACCCTTTGACCGAAATTCCAGTCCTGGAATTGGATCTGCCTCACCCCAGGTTGGCGTTGGTCGGGTTGCTGATAGGCTTGTTGTTGCTTCTGGCTTTTGGCTTCTTTCCACAGCTTTTCCTCACGCGCTTCATTGATATCATCAGCCCGTTCCTCCTTTTTAGTGGGACAGGTTAGCGGCTTAACTGATTCTCTTATATAATCATTGGTCTAGATAAGGTAGGCAGTATGGACGAACATAGTGGATATGAACAACTTGAAAAACGTGTTGAATGGCTGGACAATGAACGCCGGAGCGATAAGACTAATCTGGCCTCTCTGCAAAACCGCCTGACTGTGGTGGAAGGGGAAAACATCACCCTCCGCAAACAAATCAAAGAGATGGAAGTCACCATGACCAAGCTGGGCAACCAGATCAGCAGCATGGATAAATATGACAACCGTATTGAACGCGTGAACACTGACCTGACCAAACAAATTCGGGACGTCAACGAACGGGCTGATGCCAACCTCACGGAAGCCCAAAAGCGCTTGAAGCTCGAGATCGAGTCGACCAAACGCAGCGTTGCAGAGATATTCCCATTTACAGAGCAATTTGAGCCGATCCGCAATGAACTAAAGATCTACAAAGTGGAAGACGCGCGCCTGGCAAGGTTGATAGAAGAATTAAAAGTGAAAATTCAAGACGTGGGCCGCTTTGATGAAGATTATCGCCGCTCACTTCACTTACTTGAAGAAAACCGCCGTCAGGAAGCCAAACGGCTGACTGATTTGCAGGGTGAGGTGGCCTCCACTCGCAAGCGCGTGGAAGAAACCCGCTCCCGCTTTGACGCTTTTAACGATTCCTTCAGGCAGTTGGATGGGCGTATCGCGGAACTCCAAACCTTCGAAAAAGACCGCAAGGAAGCACAATCCGGATTTATCGACCAGGTGAACAGCACATTGGTGGACAAAGAGAAAATTTTCAAGAATTGGGAAGGCCGTTTCTCGGAAATCGAGAAGGTGAACCTTAACCTCAACGTCCAAATGGATGAATTGGAAAAATCGCGTAAAGCAGTTGCAACCGCGGTTGCGAATGTGGAAGAGATTACACAGCGCTTTGAACGCCGTATCAATGAGATCAGCGAGATTCAACGCCTCAATGATGAACGCTTCCGCCAGGAATGGACGGGCTTCAAATCGGATGACCTGAAGCGCTGGACCAACTACATGCTGGGACAGGAAGAAGCCTCCCGCGATATCAATCAGAAACTTGAAGAAACCCATCGGCAGCTGCAGGATTTGGGGGATATTACCCAAATCACCCGCGATGAACTGGATCGCCTGACCAAAGAAACCGTGAAACACATACAGAGTATTTTGATGGCCTACCAGGAATCCATCCAGGCAGTAGCACCTTTGGTGGATAAGAAGGGTTAAGCATGCACATTGTCGGCACTGCCGGCCATGTTGACCACGGCAAGTCAACCCTGATTCAAGCCTTAACTGGCACGCATCCAGACCGGTTAAAAGAAGAAAAAGACCGGGAAATGACCATTGAGCTTGGTTTTGCCTCGATGGTTTTGCCAAATGGCGAAACCATCGGAATTGTGGATGTGCCTGGACACATCGATTTCATCAGCAATATGCTCTCTGGCATTGGCAGCATCGACGCGGTTCTGCTGGTCATCGCTGCCGATGAAGGCGTTTCCGCTCAAACGCGCGAACATTTAGCCATTTTGGACCTTTTGGGGATAGAAAAGGGCCTGGTGGTAATAACCAAAATCGATTTGGTGACCGACCCGGATTGGCTTGATCTGGTCGAGATGGACGTCCACGAATTGCTGGCTGAAACCAGCCTGAAAAATGCCGATTTCGTGCGTGTTTCCTCCACCAAAGGTATAGGCTTGGACGAACTAAAGTCAAAACTAGCCGCGCTTCTCAAAGGCACTCCCCCCAAGCAGAATTTGGGAAAACCCAGGTTACCGATAGACCGCGTCTTTACCTTACAAGGATTCGGTACAGTCGTAACAGGTACATTGCTGGATGGCAGCTTTTCGCTTGGGGAAGCCGTTGTGTGTTTGCCCAAGGGTCTGGAAGGCCGTATCCGGGGCATCCAAAACCACAGCCACAAGTTACAGAAAATTGAACCTGGCTTCAGGACTGCGCTGAACTTAAGCGGTTTAAGTAAGGAGGATATTCACCGTGGAGATGTGATTGCTCACCCTGATGATTATTCGCCTACGCGCATGGTTGACCTGCACATTCGAGCGCTAAAGACCCTGCCGGATGCCATTCACCATAATCAACCCTGTAAATTATTCATCGGAGCTACAGAAGTGCAAGGGCAAATACGGCTTTTAGGCAAGGAAGCCCTGCAGCCCGGTGGCGAAGCTTATCTACAAATCCGCCTGCAGGACCCGATTGTAGCTGCTCGTGGCGACCGGGTGGTCATCCGCCAGGCTTCGCCTTCGGTCACCTTGGGTGGCGGCGAGGTGCTGGACCCCCACCCCGAAAAACGCTACAAGCGCTTTGATACACTCACCCTTGAGCATCTCGAAAATCTTGCCGCGAGTGGTTCAGCCAGGAGTGTACTGGATTTATTGAATAGCGGCAGCCCCTTGAAGGCCCCAAAAATTGCAGCCCAGTTGCATCTTGGCGAAAAAGACCTACAGGAAATCCTGAAAAGCCTTGAGGCTGAAGACGAATTGGTCGTGTTCAAAGTGGCAAGCGAGGCCAACCCTTTCATGATGGGTAAAGCCTCATTTATGCACCAAAAGGAATCCTTTCTGAAAGTGCTCTCCGCCTTCCACAAGATTAATCCAATGAAGGCTGGCATGGCCCGCGAGGAGCTGCGGGGCAACCTGGGGCTCAATAAAGACCATTTTGAGCTCTTGGTGGATGCTTTGGAGTCAGAAGGCACGCTGCGCGATGCAGGCAGATTTATCGCCGCTGGCACCCACGAGATCAAACTGGATGAAGCACAAAAAGCCCAGGCCGCGCCGCTAATGGCCCAATTCACCGCCAATCCCTATAACCCACCTGATCAAAAACAACTTGAGGAAGCGTTGGGGGGAGAACTGGTTGAAGGCCTGGTTGGTTCTGGCCAGTTGGTAAGAGTATCACCGGAGATCCTTTTTAGCCC
>DATIUL010000065.1:0-5640 GCA_035466865.1 Anaerolineaceae bacterium
TCAAAATTATTACGAACAGGTTGCCCGTCAACGGCGTTGGATCCGTGGGGATTGGCAACTACTGCCCTGGTTGATAAAACCTGCCAGGTTTGGGGTGAAATTTTCGAGCATAAGCTATTGGAAGCTCATTCATAATCTGCTGCGATCACTTCTTTCTCCAAGCCTGCTGATTACCACGCTCCTGGGAATTGCCTTTCTCCCCAATCTGGCATGGCTGTGGATTTTGATTGTATTGGTCTCTTTTGGAGTTCCTCTTGTCAACGCGGTGGTCATTAGTTTCAAGCAAACCCTGCAAAGCATGCGCCGCAAAGCCATCTGGCCTTCCTTGTGGCCGGTATTCATGCGTTGGGTGTTCGCCATAGCTTTCCTTCCTTACGAAGCCTATTACACGGTCGACGCCATCCTGGTAACCTTGTATCGCTTGTTTATCTCTCACCGCAAATTGCTTACGTGGACGACCGCTGAGCGCGCATCTCAATTGCTTCGTTCCAGGACACTTCAAAACGAAGCCTGGATCAAACTGAGCCTTTCCGCAATTTTTGCGGTCATTTTTGTGCTGATAGCTCAATGGCAATCCCTGCTGACGGCTAAAACAACCATCCTGTTGCAGATGCCGGTATTGCCTATCATTCTGTTGTGGTTGTCATCATCCGCGTTTGTCAGGTTGGTCAATCAATCCCTTCCCAGCCCAAGGAGTGAGACTCCTTTTGAAGATGTTACATTATTACGTCTGATTGCCCGACGTACCTGGAATTTCTTTGAGAATTTTGTTGGACCGCAGGACCACTGGCTCCCTCCGGATCATTTTCAAGAATCACCTTATCAAATCATTGCCCATCACACATCGCCATCGAATATCGGTTTGTTCCTCACATCCGCCATTGGTGCCTACGACCTCGGTTATTTTGACCAGCTGGGATTGGCAGCGCGGCTGGAAACCACGATAAACACCCTAACGCAGTTGGAGCGGCACCGCGGACATTTTCTAAATTGGTACAACACGCAGACACTTGAACCACTAAAGCCAAGCTATGTATCCACTGTGGATAGTGGAAACCTGGCGATCAGCTTGATCATTGTTTCTCAGACCTGCAAAACCATCACAGCAAAAAGGGTTTTTCGCCGGGAAATATGGGAAGGTTATATGGATAACCTGACCGGCCTGTACGAGATTCTTTTTAATATCTCTCAAGCCCATCCCACACTTCATACGCAGGTGATGCTTCTTTCGATCACAAGCTTGCTGGATAGAATCCGTTCCATTAAGAACATCCCTTTGCAATGGTACCCAACCTTTACATTTATCGGCACCGACTTTTGGCCAAAACTTTCGAGTAACCTGGGTGAATTTATCTCCAGCCTGCCAGCCAATATTGATATGGAAAATATCATTAGCTTACAAGGGGTTATCCAGGGAATAGAAAAAAACTATAAAGCGATTCAAAACACGATTAATGAACTGGTACCCTGGATCCCATTTCTCGAAAAAATTCCCGATTTACTCCAACTCAGTAATCTGCGCCCAAAGGTTGACAGCCTGAGAGAACTGCTGATATACAACCCCAGGCTCTGCGAACTGCCGCAACTCATTGGGCCTGCTCAATTAACGATCAACCAAATCCGTCAGGAACTGAAAGAAACGACCAGCACTTCTGATCCATTGGATCACACAGTCGAGGCAGCAAGCACCTGGTTGGAAGGTTTACAGCAAGCCCTGCTGGATGCCAATAGTAACGCCATCCATCTGCAAGGCCAATTCAAGGATCTTGAAATCCAATGCGATCAATTAATTGATGAAATGGACTTCGCGTTTCTGTACAACTCGACACGAAATGTATTTCATATTGGCTTTAATCTCGAAACGGGACAGCTTGACAACAATTATTATGACCTGCTTGCTTCAGAAGCAAGAATTGCCTCCCTGTTTGCCATTTCCAGAGGGCAGGTCCCACAGTTACATTGGATGTATCTTGGACGTCCGATTACGAAGGTAAATGGAGAATTCGCTCTCTTATCGTGGAGCGCGACTATGTTTGAATACCTGATGCCCACGTTATATTTTCAATCGCACGTGAACACATTGCTTCACAACAGCGTGATGACGATGGTGAATTACCAACGATCTTATGCTCAATCCAAAAAAGTTCCTTGGGGTATTTCCGAATCAGGTTTCCATCAATTTGATACAAACATGAACTATCAATACCGTGCTTTCGGGGTACCTGCGTTAGGCTTTAAGCGCGGCCTGGCGGACGATCTTGTGGTCACACCTTATGCCTCGTTCATGGCTATCAAATGGGCGCCTTCTTCTGTTGAAAAGAATACACATGCATTAATTTCCCACAAGGCTTACGGCCCCTTCGGCTTTTATGAATCCATCGATTTTACCCAAAACCGATTAAGCGCCGGGAAAAAATCCGAAATCATCTATGAGTATATGTCCCACCACCAGGGGATGATTTTGATGGCGTTGGTTAATTACCTGCGTTCAGACATTATGGTGCGTCGTGTCCATCAGGATCCAAAGATCCAAAGCGTGGAATTACTGCTGCATGAACAAGTTCCCACTGGTGTGCCGCTTCTCATGCCAGGTGAACAGGAAACCAGGGGAACCCGCCGCATCAGCGACGCTCCATTGCAGATTGAACCCTGGCCAGAACCGGTCACTCCCCATGCTGTTCGGATGCATTTACTCTCAAACGGTTCCTTCAGCACCATGCTTTCCAATCGGGGCAGTGGGTTTAGCCGTTGGAAAAACATCGACCTGACCCGCTGGCACGCAGACCGGGTGCTGGACCCTTGGGGAACCTGGGTCTACATACAGGATATGCACAACAACGATAAGGAGACTGGTTTTACAACCTGGTCTGCTGCTCATCAGCCTATTCCGGGCAATCCAGATGATACGCAGGTTAACTTTTTTGCTCACATGGCTGTCTTTAAGCGAACAGAAAACGATTTAACAACCACAATGGAAGTAACTGTGGCACCTGATGATCCCATTGAGGTCCGTCGCATCCACTTGATAAACAACGCTGCTTCACCACGAGAACTAAGGTTAACATCTTATGGCGAGGTTATTCTCAATGACCAGGCAGCCGATACACGGCATCCTGCATACAACAAGCTTTTCGTTAATTCTGAATTTGTCCCGGAACTTAATTTATTGATCTTTGAACACCGCAAGAAAAATGCTAAAAAACAACCCGTTTACCTTGGCCACATGCTGGTAGTAAAAGAAACCCGCAACGATAGAAACGAAAAAGTTCCGGTTGCCTTTGAAACTGATCGCAGGTCATTCATTGGCCGCGAACGCTATCTGCATAACCCCCAGGCACTTCAGTCCGAGGATTACCTGACAGGTTCGACCGGTTCCACTTTGGACCCAATCTTTTCGCTTGGAAGAAAAATCCACCTGGGGCCTCATGACACATTTTCTTTAGCCTACCTCACTTTTACAGCACCTACTCGAGCGGCTCTGCTTAATTTGGCGCAACGTTACAGGGCATGGACAAAAATTGACGATACCTTCCTTGAATCCAATGCAAGCAACCTGACCTGGCTGGGCAGGCAGCAAACCGATAGGAATGGCCTTAAAACGAACCTGGACCTGCTTTCTTTATTGGTTTATCCATTAAGCCAGAAACGAGCCGACCCGGAGACTCTCTCGAAAAATGTGCTCAATCAGGCAGGACTGTGGCGGTTCGGAATCTCTGGTGATTCCCCGATCATCCTGCTTGAAATTGATGACCCACAGTACCTTAACCTGTTGGTTGAAGTAATCCAGGCGCAAACCTTCCTGCGATCACGGGGATTTAAAGCAGACCTGGTGGTGTTGAATACGCAGCCCAGCATGTATACATCAGAATTAACTGACATGATGATGCGTCGAATTCGGCTGGTCGAGGCTGAACAATGGATAAACCAGAGTTCAGGCATTTTTATCCGTTCAGCAGACCAAATGCAGGCAGACGAACAAATTTTGTTGAGATCAGTTGCCAGGGTTATTTTACAGGGGAATTGTGGTTCATTATCCGAACAACTCAGAATCAACTTTAACCCGCTTGCGGATCTTCCTCCGTTCTATGGGACCCTCGCATCGCGACGAGAGTTGCCCGCCCCATTCCCGTGGGATTCAAAACCGATCGGTGACCTGCAGTTTTTTAATGGATACGGCGGTTTTTCTCCGAATGGAAAGGAATATGTTATCCACCTCCCTCCCGGGAAAAGCACTCCAGCCCCCTGGGCAAATATTATCGCGTATCCCAATTTTGGTTTTATGGTCACCCAGTCTGGCAGTCAGACCACTTGGGCAATCAACAGCGGTGAAAATCGGATCTCTCCCTGGTCCAATGACCCCATTAGTGACCAGTCTGGCGAGGTGCTGTATCTTCGTGATGAAGAAACCGGAGATATCTGGACGCCTACTCCGCAGCCAACTCCGGCAACGCAAGGGTACCGGGTGCGGCATGGCACTGGTTACAGTATTTTCGAATCAGAGTCGCACGGCCTGGAACAAGAAATGACTGTCTTTGCCAGCCCTGAGGAACCAATCAAAATTGTCCATCTGAAAATCAATAATAAACTCGGTGAAAACCGGCGCATAACGGCGACTTATTATTTGGAATGGGTGCTGGGATTAACGCATGAAGATTCTTATCCAACCCTCATTCCTGAATACGCCCCGCAGTATTCGATGCTGCGAGTGCGCAACCCTTACCATTCTGAACTGGGAAAACAAATCGCGTTCCTGATGACGAACCGCCCTCCACATGGCTTCACCACCGATCGCATGGAATTCCTTGGCAGTGATGGATCAATACAAGACCCCGCAGCACTGCACCGTATAGGTCTTTCAAATAACGTTACAGTTGGCATTGATTCCTGTGCGGCTTTACAGCTGCATCTTGACCTGCCTGCAGACGGGAGTGACGAAATTTACTTTGTGGTGGGAGACGCCAAAGATGAAGAACAGCTCATCTCCCTGGCAGAAAAATACCGGGATATTGCTGCGGTTTCCGCAACTATGAATGAGACGCATCTCTTCTGGGATAAGATGCTCAACCAGGTTCAGGTAAATACACCTGACCCAGCTGCCAACCTGATGCTCAACCGCTGGTGGCTTTACCAAACCCTTTCCTGCCGCATTTGGGGGCGGAGTGGTTTTTATCAGTCCAGCGGTGCTTTTGGCTATCGAGACCAGCTACAGGATGTGCTTGCACTGCTCAATATCGACCCGTCCATTACCAGGGGGCAGATCATGGAGGCTGCAGCACATCAATTTGAAGAAGGCGACGTTTTACATTGGTGGCATCCGCCAACAGGGCGGGGTGTGCGCACACGCATCTCTGATAATTTACTTTGGCTTCCATACGTTAGCGCACTTTATGTTTCTACCACCGGGGATACGTCCATCTGGGAGCAGGCTATACCCTTCCTTACTGCACCACCCCTAAAACCGGGGGAAATGGAACGCTATGCGGAATACGGCCGCACCGAACAGGCTTACACGCTTTTTGAACATTGCCGGCGTGCCATACAAAGAGGCAGCACCCTAGGCCCGCATGGCTTGCCGTTAATTGGTTCGGGTGACTGGAATGATGGGTTTAACATGGTTGGAAGCCAGGGGAAGGGTGAGAG
>DATIUL010000066.1:0-14091 GCA_035466865.1 Anaerolineaceae bacterium
CCTTCAATCTTCTGACTGCCAGGCAATGTAACCCGAAGATAAAGCGTGGTTTGCTCACTGAAGGGGGTAAACCGGGCGGGATAATGAGGGGGGTATTAGGAGAGGCCTTTGTATATGATGCCTTGCATCCATATTTCAAGGATGTAGACCTGGACTTAATGCGGCGCTTGCATGGCAAGCGTAAACAAGTTAACCCCTGGACGGTAGACGAGCCGCAAGACTTGCTGCGCTTGAAGGATTTTGGCGTGGACATGATTATCACCAACGACCCGCTCAAGGCGCGCCAAATCCTTTTTGGGTGAAATGCAGCTTCGCCGCTTTTTTTCCCTCTGGCTGGTCCTGACCATTCTCCTTGGGGTGCTTGTAAGCCCTGTTGATGCGTTGAACACCAGTTCAAGACCTTCTGCACAAGCCATAGTGGATTCCATGTCTCCATCCGAAAAAGTGGGGCAATTGTTTGTGGTCAGTTTTGATGGCGCAAAGGCTTCGTTGGGGTCGGACATAAACATGTTGATCAGGCAGCACATAGTTGGAGGCGTGATTTTACGGCCTGAAAATGACAATTTTGTTTCTGGGGAAACCCTTAACCAGGCGAAAGAACTGATTACCTCCCTGCAGAGAGCTGCCTGGCAATCCACTCTGGCCAATGACCCAGCCAACCCGCCTGAACAGCTTCCACAATATGTGCCTCTATTTATCGGAATGGAACAGGCTAACCTGGAGGATGCTGGAGGATATGCCTTGGATGGCTTATCTCTGCAACCATCCCCGCTGGCTTTGGGGGCTACCTGGTCAACCGACCTGGCAAAACAAGCCGGCGAAGTACTGGGAAGCGAATTACACGCTATTGGTGTTAACTTCATTGTGGGACCAAATCTGGATGTTATTGAATCAGACCAAAGCCAGGTAGCCGCCATTGCAGGAACAAAGAGTTTTGGCGGAAACCCATACTGGGTGGGGGAAATGGGTAAGGCCTTCATCGAAGGTCTGCATACCGGCAGCGAAGATAAACTGGCTGTTTTTGCTGGTCACTTTCCTGGGCTCGGGGCAGCAGACAGGTCGCCGCAAATTGAAATTTCTTCCGTTCAAAAATCCTTTGAACAGTTACAAACAACCGATCTGGTGCCTTATCTGGCATTAACAATGGGAGCCGAAAGCTCGCAACCAGAGGGTTTTCAGGTTTCACATATTCGCTACAATGGCTTTCAAGGGAATTTACAGCCAAGCAGCAAACCGATTAGTTTTGACTCGACCAGTCTTGAACAACTTATGGGACTTGCCGGTATTCGAGAATGGCGGCAATTTGGTGGCTTGACCATGAGTGATAGCCTGGGCAGCCAGGCAGTGCGATCTTTCTTTGCTTCAACGGGCCAAACTTTTGATATCTTAACTGTTGCCAGAACTTCATTCCTGGCAGGTAACGATCTGCTTTTCCTGGATGATTTCCGTTCCTCCATTGATACTTCTGCCTACGAAGGTATTTTACGGACCCATCAATTTTTCGTGCAAAAATACAATGAAGACAAGTTCTTTGCTCAAAAAGTAGATGCCGCGGTAGTTAAAATTGTAGCCGCAAAGTTAAAGCTATTTAGAGAATTTAGCCTTGAGAATGCATTCCCGCCTGATCAAAATCTAAACCTGGTTGGAAAAAACAATCAGGTGACTTCAGAAGTAGCCTTAAGAGCCGCGTCGCTGATCTCGCCTGGCCTTACTGATTTGAAAACGGCTCTACCTTCTGCTCCGAATTTGGCAGACCGTATTGTGACGATTACCGATACAAGGCAATTTAGCCTTTGCCAAACCTGCCTTAGCCGTACGGTTCTGGATTCCAAGGGTCTGCAGGATGCCTTGTTGCGATACTACGGCCCACAGGGCACAAAGCAATTAACCGTTGGCCAGATTAGCGCGTATAGCAGCTCAGAGCTTTTAGCTTATTTGCAAGGGAACGCGGCGCTAGCTGATCAAACTCTTCAAGACAGCCTCGCCAGGGCGACCTGGGTGGTCTTTAACCTACAGAACAGCATGGAAGGAAAGCCAGAAACTTCAATTCTTCAACGTGTACTTGCCACAAGACCTGAATTACTGATGAATAAGAAGGTAGTTGTTTTTGCCTACCGTGAACCATACTATTTGGATTCAACAGAAATATCGAAAATTAGTGCTTACTATGCCTTGCTTGGAAATTCACAGCCATTTGTAGACGCGGCTGCACGCATTTTAATGCAAGAATTAAGCCCCCGTGGTGCACTCCCAGTAAGCTTATCCGCTGTCGGCTACAACCTAAAAATCCAAACAACCGCAGATTCGCGGCAGGTCATTCCAGTTAACCTGGTTGTGCCGAATAGACCCGATAGCACACCGGTGGTGGTAACTCAAACCGCGGTTACACAGGAAGCTCCTCAACCACTGTTTCGCACTGGCGAACTGGTGAAGATTCAGGCTGGACCCTTACACGACTTGAATGCCAATCAAGTTCCGGATGGAACTGAAGTCGATTTTAAAGTAATGTTGGCCCCGGAAAACTTTATTATCGCGCAGATCCAGGGTTTCACTCGCGGAGGGCTGGCAACGGTTGAATATCGGATCGAACGGGAAGGCATCTTTGAAATTACAGCCTCCTCTGGAGACGCAATCAGTTCAAACACACTGGTCTTGAACACTGAAGGCGGCCTGGCCCAGGTCATTATGCCAACCGCCACACCAACTTT
Organism: Anaerolineaceae bacterium; assembly: GCA_035466865.1. Taxonomy (GTDB): domain Bacteria; phylum Chloroflexota; class Anaerolineae; order Anaerolineales; family Anaerolineaceae; genus Mesolinea. The sequence goes on from DATIUL010000066.1 coordinate 2,709, forward strand.
ACAGCCAACAGTGACTCCCGCTCCGACGCCCACCGATTTTCCAACACCACAAACAACCGCGGTTGCGACGCCATCGGCTTCAGCTAATACTACTGGCTACCCACGAATGGGAGACTGGTTGCTTGTGATCATGATCCTGATATTAGGCGCAGGTATGGCTTACTTGATAGGATACTACTGGTGGGGCAGTTCAACATGGGGAGTGCGGAGTATGTTGACCTCTTTTGTGGGTGGCCTGATAGCCTATGTGATTCTGACCATCGGGCTTACACCGCTGGTCGCTTTGGTAAAAGAAGAAGGTTCGTGGTTTATTACTCAGGTGGCTGTGGGTGGATTATTCTTCGGCTGGTTGGTAGCTTTGTTGTGGTGGTTTCAGGCGACAAAAAAAGCCAGAAAAAACATATCAAGTTAGAGATTTCGCAAGAGTGTAAGCAGTAAGCTGATAAAGGCAAAGAAGCCGGCTGCGGCTACCAAACGCCATTCCAGTTTTCCCATCAATGGGCGGTATGCCGAGGGGGCAACACCAGCTTGAGAAAGCCGGCTAATTTGATGCAACTTGTCGGTGCTTTCACCGGTCAGTGCTTTCATCAAGTTTTTTACATCCTTTGGGCGGTCATTGGGATGCAATTGCATTGCCCATAGGACGGTATCTTCCACCCGGGGAGAAATGGCCGGGTTTAACACACGGGGAGCAATCAGGCTCTTGGGGTCCAAAAACCGGTCCCTCACGTTTGGTGGTGTGTGATTGGTAAGCAAGTGATAAAGTGTGGCCCCAAAGGCATAGATATCCGCCCGCGCGTCGGTGTGGTCGCTCTCACCCCCGTATTGCTCGAGCGGGGTGTAAGTGGCTGAACCCTGGCCTTGCAGGATGGTGATGGTCACCTCACCGGGTGCAAGCAGCTTTACCAGACCAAAATCCACCAATTTAACAAGGCCCTGTGGGGTTACTTTAATGTTGGAAGGCTTAATATCGCGGTGCACAACGGAAGGCTGTTGCGTATGCATGTACTCGAGGGCATCCCCAATTTGCAGCGCCCAGTTGAGTACCTCGTTTTCCGTTAGAAATCGATTTTCGCTGGTGGCTTTGGCAATCATAACCCGCAGGTCATCCCCGGGCACATAATCCATCACCAGGAAATCACTATCGCCGATAGAAAAGAAGTCGGAAACCTTGGGTAAATTGGGGTGATCAAGCCGGCCAAGCACAGTTGCTTCGCGCATGAATTGATCCCGGGATTCCGTAAGCAGATTCTCAGGCAGCTGCGGATCGTAACTGACTTGCTTGACAGCGCAGTTGCGGCCGGTGAGGCGTTGATCGGACGCAAGGTAGATGTTGCCGGATCCACCTTGACCGATAACCTTTTCAATTTTATAGCGATCATGTAAGATCGCGCCCGGGACAACCACGTAAGCCATAAGATTCCAGTGAAATGAGCAGTTTCGGCGTTTTTTTTGCTCAAAATCCAAGATGCGGCTCTTTGAAAAGGGCTGCATTATAATTGCTAATTATAGTCGAAAGGAAGCCCTGAGTTTGGAATATCCCATTATCATTGCCAACGGCGGTCAATTGGAAGGCCAACAGTGGATACTGACTGATCATATCCTCATCGGTCGGGGCGAAGACTGCGATATTGTGGTGAACGACAGGCAGGTTTCGCGTCACCACGCAATTTTAAAATTCGACAATGGGATCAGCCACATTGAAGATTTGGAAAGCAAGAACGGTACGTACATCAATGGGGAAAGAATAGTTGGATCACAACAGCTTTTTGAGAAAGATGAAATCCATATCGCTTTTTTCCAGTCCTTTATCTATTTGGAATCTGATGCCACGCTTCCGTTAACTGATTTTCCACCCGAATTCCAGAATATGCTTTGCATCCGCGTGGATGAAGGTTCCAAACGTGTTTGGGTGAGAGGCGCGGAAGTTACTCCGGCCTTTTCAGCACAACAATTTTCGCTACTGGCATTTTTGGTGCGGAAGAACAACGAAGTTATTTCACGGGAAACCTTGATTAAAGAGGTTTGGGGCGATGAGGCTAACTGGGTCACTGAGCAAGCTTTTGATGCCCTGGTCAGGCGGCTGCGGGAACGCCTTAATCAAATGGACCCCGGCTATGACTATATTGTCACCGTCCGGGGCCACGGGTTACGCTTGGAAAACAAACCTCATTAAGCTGGGTTGTTGTTTTTCAGATTCTGTTCCATCGAGAAGCGTAAAGCTTCTTTACTGATTACCTTGAGTTTTTCTGCCAAATCAGTCTGCTGTTTCGATTTTTCCACCTGATCGATGAGATTCGCTAACATGCTAACGAACTCCCCAGAAATGGTCTCACCAGCCTGCGCGTAGATTTCTTTGCGTTCAGTCTCATCTTTTGCCTGCAGAAGCATTTCAATCAGCTGCATGTAAGCACCTGAGGCACTTGCGGACTGCAGGATGGTGACAATGGTTGCCAACTTCTTGAGTTTTGCTTCGTCGTGGGCTTCCTGAGCTTTTTGGGCTTCGGCATTTAGAACATCTCCGAAGGCCTGGTTCATTTTGGGTAAAGCAGCTTGTGTAGCTTCTTCTAATTTGTCAGATTTCAGGAGTTCGTCCAACGTTTTTTGTGCCTCAGCAAGTTCAGCTTTCATTTCTTCGTCAATTTCCTGGGTGAGTAGGAGGAGTTTTTCCCGCAGGTTGGTAAGTTTTTGCTTGTCTTCACCCTGGGCACCGTCTAACTTGGCGGTGAGGAGCGCAAAGAAATCGTAATCCATGCCAGAGCGAGCCATAGCGGTGAGTGTTGAAAGTTTTACTTCAGAATCAGCATGTTTGAGCAGCAAATTCACGAGTGCTTCGCGGGTGAGGCCAGCTTTGCTGAGGTTCTGCAATTCCTCGATAGCTTCGCGTGCCTGGCGGGCATCTTCGCTAGCTTTTTTACCAAAGGAGGAATGTTCAAGTAAAGATTTTTGCAGTTTGGCGAGAGCTTGTGCACCTGCCTGATCGCCATTAGCAGCCGAGACTTGAGCTAAACGGCTGAGCATGGTGAAGAACTCCTCATTGATTTTGGCATCGTTTTGCTTGATGAGCTCCGGCAAAACATCTGCTTTGGCCATGGCCAGCGATTGGATGAGATTCAATTGTTCCTGCTGGGCTTTGAGCATTTCGGGGGTGACACCATCTGCTTCAAGGATGCGCTCGAACAAATGCTGTTGGCTGAGCATGGTTTGGGGGCGGAAGATGTAACCCTTGCGTTTTTCTGCGGGAAGCGAATCCACAGCTTTTTTAATTAGTGGTCCAATTATTTTTTCCTGTTCAGCCTGTGGCACGTTGGCTTCAGGTGGAAAATAGGTAAGTAAGAGTTCTTTGTCAGCATCGTGGTAAACAACAGGTGTGGGGTAAATACCCTGTGCTTTACAGACTGGGCAGCTAAAGTAATTCGCCTGGCCGGAAAGCAACTTTTGCTTGGCCTGGGGGTCAGTGTTCATATCGAAAAGACGGGTAAGCTCCAGCGTGATGGGCTGGCGGCAATTGGGGCAAGGGGCGGTCGTTTTTGGCATGTTTTCTCGTTTCTGATCTATTGTAGGCATGATTATAGCATTTGCCTGCTAATGATAATCGCTCATTATTAGAGCTAAATTAGTTTTTTAACTGCCCAATAATTTCGAAATTTCATGGATATCTTAAATAAAAAGGCAGGCTATTAGCCTGCCTTTATGGGGTAAATGGTGTTTAACGTTTGTTGTACTTACGCGAGTCGATGGCTACAGCAATGATGATGATGAGACCTTTGACTATATACTGGAGGTAGGGGTTGATGCCGATAAAGTTGAGGCCGTAGGTAATGACCATGAAAATCAAGGTGCCAAAAATGATGCCTGGTACTGTACCCACGCCGCCGTTGAATGAAAGGCCGCCAACGATACAAGCAGCAATCGCGTCCAACTCGTAACCTTCACCTGTACGGTTGGTAGCTGAACCAATGCGGGCCGCTTCCAGTGCGCCGCCTAAGCCATAAAGCACACCTGCGAGTATGTAAGTGAGCATGAGGGCTTTGAAGACGTTGACACCAGAAACAGTGGCAGCTTCAATATTGCCGCCAACCGCGTACATATTCTTACCGAAGCGGGTTTTATTCCAAAGCACCCAGATGATAATGACGACAACCAGGGCATAAACGATCAAGTGGGGTATTGGCAGCCCAAAAATATTGAACGAGCCTTGTGCGAACTCCTGAAAGGCTTTATCCAGGCCACCGATAGGTTGGGCACCATAAGGAGGTCGGTCAAAATAAATTGAAGTTGCTCCAAAAGCAATGACCTGCATGCCGAGGGTGGCGACAAAAGGATCGACCTTCAACTTGGAAACCACAAAACCGTTGATACCACTCAAAAGGACCGTGATGGCAATAACAATCAGAACTGGCACAATAATGGGTAAACGCGGCAGGTTAGGGTACATGCGGTAGGCATAACCAGTAGCCTGCATCAACGAAGCAGAAATTACCGCTGCCAGACCAACCTGGCGGCCGAGGGAAAGATCAGTTCCCTTGGCGATAATAATGCCGCCAACCCCCAGGGCAAAGATCATGCGCGTGGAGGCCTGCGAGAGAATATTGCGGAAGTTAATAATATTTAAAAAGCCTGGTTCGATTGCAACAATCACAACCAAAAGGAGAAGGAGAATAATGGAAATGGCATTATTGAGTAATAAATCTTTCCAATTTACCTTTTTAATTTGTTTCAAATCCGGAGTAATTGTTTTTTCCATTCTCGGCTCACCTCTATAGATATTTAGCTGCAAGAGTCATTATTTCTTCTTGCGTTGTGTCAGCAGTTTTTACGATACCGGCCAATTGGCCATTGGACATAACTGCAATACGATCGGTAATTCCAAGTAGTTCTGGCATTTCAGATGAGACCATGACGATGCCTTTGCCTTCTTTGGCAAGATTGATCATCAATTGATAAATTTCATATTTTGCGCCAACATCAATGCCGCGTGTTGGTTCGTCCATCAACAATACCTCAGGTTGGGTCAGCAACCAACGCCCCAAAATTACTTTCTGCTGATTGCCACCAGATAGAGATTTGATCTTGGTTTTCTGGGATGGCGTTTTGATGGCCATTGCCCCGATTGCCCAGGCTGTATCAGCGCGCATTTTCTTGTCGTTCAGCAGAGGAAATTTGTTGACATAAGATTTGAGGTTAGAAATGATGCTGTTAAATGTAATGTCAGCAACATTAAAAATGCCCGTGGCACGGCGTTCCTCAGTTACCAACGCGAGGCCATTTTCAATAGCCTCCCGTGGGTTCCTCACACGGATTTCTTTGCCATTTTTTACCAGTGTGCCGGCTGAAATTGAGCGGAAACCAAATATGCTTTCCACTAATTCAGTGCGTTGGGAACCAACCAGGCCGGCAATGCCAAAAATCTCGCCTTTTAGAACGTCAAAACTCACATGCTTGAAGGATCTCGGGTTGGTGGATGTAAAATCCTTTACTTCCAGCAGTATATCGCCGGGAACATTTGTTTTAGGAGGAAACCAGTTCTCAAAGTTCCGCCCAACCATTTTGCGAATAATATCTTCAATAGTTATCGATTTAGCGTCGTAAGTTCCAACGTATTTGCCATCCCGGAATATGGTTACTTCATCGGCAATTTGCTTGATCTCTTCCATTTTATGAGAAATATAAATAATAGCTGTGCCGGAATCGCGGAGTTTCCTTAGGATGCGGAAGAGGTGAGCAACTTCATTTTCAGTGAGGGATGATGTTGGTTCATCCATGACTATGATTTTGGCGTTATAAGAAACTGCTTTGGCAATTTCCACCATTTGGCAGGAAGACACTGAAAGATCGCTGATTTTTGCCCTGGGGTCCAGGTGAATGTCGAGCGAGTCGAAAATACGCCTGGTATCATCTACCATTTTTTGTTCGTCGATGAATGGACCTTTGACTGGGAAGCGTCCCAACCAGAGATTATCGACAATCCGGGTGGAACGGACCTGGTTCAGTTCCTGGTGCACCATCGAGACACCATTTTTGAGGGCTTGTTCAGCAGAATTAAAACTGACTTCTTTTCCATCCAGTAAAACCACGCCTGAATCTTTGACGTAAATGCCAAATAGAACCTTCATGAGTGTGGATTTGCCAGCGCCGTTTTCCCCTAAAAGAGCATGGATGGAGCCAGGTTTGAGCTGAAGTTGGACGTTGTCCAAGGCCTGAACGCCAGGAAAAGCCTTGGAAATATTGTGCATCTCCAAGATATAAGTGCGTTCTTCAGTCTCGAGAGGGGGAGCTGTCTGAACACTTGTTTCCATTCTTCCACCTGTCTTAATAATTTTTTCTAATTATATAATAGGATGCACTCCAAGGAGTGCATCCTATATTTAAATCGTATGGTTACTAATTTGCGTAACTATCTTCTGCAATCTTGATGTTATCGATGGTGATGCCAACGTATGGAACGCGGACAGCCTTGTTTTCATCAAGTTTCCATGCGGTATCAGCGAGGACATCCTTGCCCATAGCCACATTGTAGGCCAGATCAAAGGTAGCTTTACCCTGATTGGCTGCATCGTTGAGGACTGAACCAACGAGTTCACCGGCCTTGATGGCGGCGAGGGCATCGGGAATGGCATCCACACCAACGACGGGCATGAACTTCTTGTCAGCGCCGAAGAAACCATTGGCTTTGAGGGAAGCGATAGCGCCGAGGGCCATGGCATCGTTATTGGCGACCACGTATTCAATGGCATCCTTGTGCTTGGCGTACCAGGCATCTACCAGGTCTTTGGCTTTTGCGGAGTCCCACATACCGGTTTGGAGTTCGAGTTCTACAACTTCGATACCAGCAGCTTTGACGGTGTCAATAGCATACTTGGTGCGAGCTTCAGCATCGGGATGTCCTGGTTCGCCCTTGAGCAGAACGTAACTTAGCTTGCCATCTTTATTGGTGTCCCACTCGGGGTGTGCTTTCCAGGAATCAACGATGATTTGGCCCTGCATCACACCAGATTCGGCTGAGGTTGTGCCTACATACCAGGCCTTCTCATAGGAATCGAGGTCGGTTTTGCTGGGTTCCTTGTTGAAGAAGATCACGGGGAGGCCAGCAGCCTGAGCTTTGGTAATGACGGCAGAAGCAGCCTGAGGATCCACAAGGTTGATAGCCAAAGACTTGACGCCCTTGGAAATCATGGTGTCGATCTGATCATTCTGTTTGGCCTGGTCATTTTGAGAGTCGTTCATCAGCAAAGTAGCTTTACCGGTGGCGTTTTTCTCAATGTTGCGGCGTACAAAGGACATGAAGTTGTCATCATACTTGTAGATGGTGACACCGATAGAGACCTCAGCAGCGGCGGCTGGTTTATCAGCAGCAGGAGCCTGAGTGGCGGGGGCGGCAGTCTGGCAAGCTGCAAGCAGCATGGAGACGACCAAGATAATACTGACGACTAACACATATTTTTTCAAGTTTTCCTCCAAAGATTTAGTAGATTTTTATTGACTAGCAAAACAAAAAACTTCTTCTTCTTTTGCCTCCTTAGACTGTATCTTCTCAGTCAGAAATCGAAATATTAATCAGAGTCTTGGGTAAACGAAAAGACTAACCCAAAATCCTGGTTTCGAAAATGAATATTGTTACTGAAGGGAACCGACACCCTCGCATATGCCAACCTTTCAAGGTCTTCAAGAACCTTAAAAAAAACGCGCAGAGTGTCATCAAATAAACACTCCCATATTTTGACGGGAAAGAAATTCCACGTCCTTCAATGATTAATTGTTGATTATACACACCAGTTAATAATTTGTAAATATTGTTGAACCTTACCGATTAACAATATTAAGAAAACAGGTTGATCTTACTCATATTAATTGTGTGGAACTTAGGTGAATATTCCTAATAGAACTTGTCAGCAATCCAAGATTAATTGAAAAACTATAATGAAAAGTGACCTGGGTTTTCCAACCTGATGCTTGATAATGGCAGCTAAGAACCCAAGATTTGGCTTGTCAAGGTAAAATGTAAGCAGTACCTATCGAAAGGAAAACCCACAATGAAGATTCTTGCCCACAAACAAGAAATCTGCACCGGTTGCCGAAAATGCGAAGAAGCCTGTGCCGAATTCTATTTCAAGCGAAATGATCGAAACTACTCCACTATCCGAATCAACAATAACGACAACACTTTTCACGCGGTTAAATGCACTCAATGCGGAGAATGCATCAATATGTGCACTTCCAACGCTATTTATCGCGATCGGCTGGGGATTGTGCGCATCGACAAAAAGAAGTGTGTTGGCTGCCTTGGCTGCGTGGGTTTTTGTACTGAACTTTCGATGTTCTACGCGGACGATCAAGCCGTTCCTTTTAAGTGCGTTGCTTGTGGCGTGTGCGTAAAAGCCTGCCCGGAAGGCGCGCTTGAAATTTTGGTCAGTCAGGTGAGGGAGTAATCATGGCTCGGAAAATTCTAAAATCTTATGAGTACAAACCCCAAAAACTGAATCGCGGCTATACCCGAAAATCGCTGTATATCAACGTTGGCGACTTGTCTGTGAAAGAGAAAGACGTTTCGCAGATGATGATTGATAAATTTGTGGGCGGTAAGGGTTTTGACCTTTACTACCTCTGGCATGCCACACGACCGGAGACCAAGTGGGATGACCCTGAAAACGAAATTGTGATGAGTGCCGGCCCTTTGGGGGGTATGACCCAATATTCAGGCACAGGCAAGACGCTTGTCACTGCAATCTCACCCTTAACAGGGATCCCGATTGACAGCAACGCGGGCGGATACTTTGGCCCTTTGCTGAAGTTCTCGGGATGGGACGCTCTTGAATTGCAGGGCAAATCGGATAAGGACCTGGTCATCTTTATTGATGGCAATAAGGGCATCATCCAGATTGAAGAAGACGACGGCTTACCGGAAGACACCCATCTTTTGAATGAAAAACTGACAGCTGAATATGCTGAAAATGAAGACGATAAGGTAAATATTTCTGTAGTTTGCACCGGCAGCGCGGCCCCGCATATCCGCTTTGGTATGCTCAATTTTTCTTTCTACGACCCGCGCCGTAAAACATGCCGCGTCAAACAAGCCGGCCGAGGTGGATTAGGAACTATCCTGAGGAATAAAAAGATCAAGGCCCTGGTGGTTAAGTTCAAGGGCATTACCCCAAACCTCAACGATGTTGCTGATATTTCCACAATCAACAAGATTGGCGTTAAGTACGCCAAAGAAATGCACGACCTGGATCAAAAGCAGAACGGTATGCGTAAGATCGGCACAGCCAATACGGTGGCGATCATGAGCAAGTACGACCTGCTGCCTACCCGCAATTTCCAAACAGGCGGAGATCCGGAAGTTGTTAAAATTTCTCCGGAAGTATTCATTAATAATTTCCTGACCCAAGGCATCCACGATGGCTGCTGGTATGGCTGTACGATGGCCTGCGCAAAAACAGCCGACCATTTTAAGCTACTCACTGGTCCGTACAAAGACCAATGTGTCACTGTGGATGGCCCCGAGTATGAGTGCGTAGCTGGCTTGGGTGCCAACCTGGGCGTGTTTGATCCCCAGGCAATCCTGGAAGAGAATTTCTATTGCGACACTTACGGGGTGGACCTGATTTCTTTTGCCACGACAATGGCGTTTGTCATGGAGTGTTTTGAACGAGGGCAAATCAATCTTGAGGATACCGGCGGATTGGACTTGCACTTTGGTAACAGTGCTTCGGTACTTGAAATCCTAAATCAAATGTCCCGCGGTGAAGGCTTTGGTGTGATTGTTGGCCAGGGTGTAAGACGCTGCAAACAGATATTTGTAGAAAAATTTGGTGCAGATCCGAAGTTGTTACAGGATATCGGTATGGAAAATAAAGGCCTGGAGTATGCTGAGTACTGTCACAAAGAGAGCCTGGCACAACAAGGTGGCTTCGCGCTGACCAATAAGGGACCTCAGCATGATGAAGCCTGGCTAATCTTTATGGACCAGGTGAACAAGCAGATCCCCAGTTTTGAGGATAAGGCAAATGCCCTATTCTACTTCCCAATGTTCCGCACCTGGTTTGGCCTCTGCGGTCTTTGCAAGTTGCCATGGAATGACATTGTTCCCGCGGACAATGGAAAATCGGATTCCCCCGCAAAAGTTCCCGAGCACGTCCAGAATTATGTGGACATCTTCAATGCGGTCACAGGTATGAATATTGATAAAGACGAACTAATTCGCCAGTCTGAGAGGGTTTACAACTTCCAGCGTGTCTTTAGCGTTCGGATGGGGCACGGAACCCGCGCGGAAGATTACGCGCCTTACCGGTCACTGGGGCCAGTCAGCAAGGAAGAGTACCTCTCCAGGCAGGAAATGTACGACAAGCAAATCAGGACAGTGCACGGAAAAGACCCGGAATCCATGAGTATCGAAGAAAAGATGCAGTTACAGCGTGAGTACCGCGAACACCAATTTGACCAATTGATGGACGCAGTTTACAAACGCCGAGGCTGGACAAATGATGGTGTGCCGACCGTTGAGCATCTTGCCTCTATCGGTATGGACTTGCCGGAACTTATTAGTGTTATTGAGGAGCACCAAGCCAAGGCAAAATGATCAAAGTCAATACTGAGGACCATCCATGGACCAAACCTCTGAGCGTTCAGGAATTATTGGACGAAAAAGGTTACATCTTCCCGCATATCGTTGTGCGTATTAATGGCGAGTATATTGAGGAAGATGAGTACCCAAAACGGCTGGTGCAGGATGGGGATGATGTATTGGTGCTGCACCTTATGGCAGGTGGATAATGGAACCCGGGCAATACCAGCGCAACCATGAAGCTATTAGTAACGCTGAGCAGGCAACTCTGGCTGGAAAAAGCGTGCTCGTGGCTGGTTGCGGAGGACTGGGAGGGTACGTCATCGAGAATCTTGGCCGTGTGGGTGTTGGGCACCTCAGGTTGGTAGATGGCGACTGTTTTGAAGAAAGCAACCTGAACCGGCAACTCTTAAGCTCCCACATGAACCTGGGAAGGCCCAAGGTGTTGGCGGCCAAACAGCGTCTGCAAGCCGTGAACCCCCAAATAGAAGTTGAAGGCATCCAAACCCGGATTACCGCGGAAAATGCATTGGAATTAATGCAAGGTTGCGACCTGGTTGTTGACTGCCTGGACAATATCTCCACCCGAATATTGCTGCAGGAAGCTTGCGAATTGGCAGGCTTGCCTTTAGTCCATGGTGCCGTGGCAGGGTGGCGGGGGCAGGTTTGCGTAATTCTACCTGGGTATAGGTTGTTGGATAGGCTTTACCCCAGTCATGCGATCGAACGAGTCGAAGAAATCCAACAAGGTACTTTGAGTTTTACGGCGGCTACCATCGGATCCATCCAGGCTTCACTCGCAGTCAATCAGTTATTGGA
>DATIUL010000067.1:0-7076 GCA_035466865.1 Anaerolineaceae bacterium
ACAAGCAGAGACAATTCCCATCCGCCTTACGAATTGCCCTGATGGTTTTGGCCGGTCTAAACCTCGGCGTTGTGATGTCTTTCATCCTATGGGGTTCAAGTTCGATTTTTAGCCTGGCCATTCCCCCAATGGATAGCCTGGTAAGCTTACTTAGCCTAATTTGGCTGATCTGGGCATTCGGGCATGGCAAGGAACTGAAACCTTTCACCCAAACCGTTTTAGGACTCAATTTTGCCTTGGGCATCGCTGCCGTGGCCGGCTTCGTGCTCTGGTTGCCTCAAGCCCCAATAATGAATGCAATCGGCCAGCCTTTTTACCTCCCGTGGTTATTGCTAACCGTAAGCGCAATTCTCATCGGATTTTTTAAGCTAAATCTTAAACGCCCCAGGGTAAATTTTTTTTCATATATTTTTTTGTTGGTAGTAGCCCTGTCAACTGCTGGGGACGTGATCTTCTCAAAAAATCATTCTTACACAAACATCTACACCCGTGGTGAGTTGCTCGGATTGATTGTTATTGCCCTCTATGCACTTTCGTTTTACAGCGGAAAAATAAAGTTACAGCTTACAAAAACACGCTCCTTAGCCCCCTCAAACGCTAAACGTGACCTTTCTCCAGTTTTAGCAAACACCATGTTGGAGATTGGCCTTAAGACGGAACAATCCTCTCTACTCGAATCGTTGACTCACAGCCTTAGTCTGTACCTGATGGCGGATATTTGCGGGGTAACCTTGCATACTAACTCCGGTTCTTATCAGTTCCTCAAGGTCTTTGATCTTATTCGCGAGGACTACATCCAGGCATATGATATTCCCGCAAGCTCTGTTCCTGGCTTTGTAAAAGCCGATGCAAACGATGGTGTTTTCGTCGCCAACCGCAAAGGGAGAGGTGTAGAAGAAGCGGCTTTCCTCAGTTCGACATCGTACAACCAGGCCGGGAACCTACTGTACTACCCCATCTCAGGTATCCAAGCGAACCACAAATTTGGCTTGCTTTGTGCCAGCCCCTATACCCAAAAAGTTTGGGGAGAACAAGACCTCTACAAACTGAAGGTCCTGCGATCGAAATTGCAGCAACTGCTTGAGCATTCTGAGTCGCTCCTAAAGACCACAGCTTCCTCCACAGTGGACTCAAAGGGCAGCTCTATTTTAGATGCCAATCGCGTTGAATTACAGGAACAAATGGATAAAACCAATGCTTTACTCACGAGCATCCGTGCTGATAAAGACCGGCTGCTTGAGGAACGTACCCAACAAGTGCTTCTTTGGTCCGAGCGTCAGCGCAATCTGGAAGACCAGGTGGAGGCTCTGAATAGTCAACTTAGCAATCAATCTGTAACAATGCAGAATTCAATCCAACTTGAAGAGGAAAAAGCGCGTTTGGAAGATGCACTTGCACGGAATGCCACCCATCTTGAACAACTGAAAGACGCTCTTAGCGCAGCAAGTTCCGCCTTGAATGCCATCACTCCCAATGGAAAGCCAGAGCAATTGCTTTTTCACTCCACTGAAGCCAACACAACTGCCAATGTGAGCAAGCCTATTCCTTCCAGTACCCGGCAGCGCATCGAATCAGAAATCCGCACCAACGCCAACCTCTTTGCCCGGCAAGGCCAGACATGCGTCAGCACGGTTCAACCGATTCCCGAGCTGGATTACACTCAAACTGTGCGCCTTTCGCGCATCCTGGAACAATTGCAGCGTAATGCTTGTTCAGCGTCACCCAACTACGGTCAGGTGAAAGTGGACGTACTAAGCGGGGAACCCGAAGGCAAACTTGAAACCATTGAAATTTGCATTACAGATTATGGCGGAGGACTCTCTCCCTCTGATTTGCAGCACTTTCTAAAGTACATTTCTTGCAACACTTATCCTGTGCCCGTCGGCATTGGTGATGCTCCTGCTTTGCGGGAAGCCCTTGACCTGGTTAAGTCCAGCGGCGGCCATTTGTGGGTCAACAACCCTGAACCAAACGCCACAGCTTATCGGATTCAGCTGCCTGTTTTAATAGAAAATGCGAATCCGGACTTTAATCATAAAGAAGGCAATTGATGAGAAGATTGGGAAAAAACCAAACATTAGCGATAATGGGTATCGGCGTGCTCGTTTGCACGTTTGTGGGATTATTTCTGACGGGGGTCGTTGTTCGCGCTATGGTTCTGAACAATTCCTTCCCATTTGAACTGTCGCTGGGGGAAGCAAAAGATACACCTGTGCCTTTGGATGTGAATGCGCTGGCAGAAGCCCAGAATAACGGGCTAATTACAACGATTGTACCTGAACCAGAGACCACTTCAGTTGTTTCTTCCGGTACCGGAAACCTGCCTGCTGGTCAGATTAACATCGCGTTACTGGGGGTTGACGACTATGGAGAGGGAAACTTCCGCACTGATGTGATCATGATTCTCTCATTGGATCCCAGCCACAACACCACTACGCTCATCTCCTTCCCCAGGGATCTCTACGTTACCATTCCAGCTTGCGGAGAAAACCGCATAAATACTGCCTGGGTCTGTGGAGGCTTCCAAAGCCTTCAGGCTACATTTGAGAACAACTTTGGATTTAAACCCGATTATTACGCCATGGTCAACTTCAATGCCTTTGAGGCAGTTGTCAACAGCATTGATGGTATCGATGTGGATGTAACACAACACTTTGAGGATGGCTGTTACTTCAACCAGAAGAACTGGTGCGTACTCGAGCCAGGCATCATGCATATGGATGGTGAGTGGGCTCTCTGGTATTCACGTGCCCGCTACTCCACCAGCGATTTTGACCGCAATCGCCGGGCCCAGGATGTCATCTCAGCAATCGCCAAAAAGGCTCTAAATCTGAATATGCTGACCAAAGTCCCCGAGCTATACGGCCTTTACCGCGAGTATGTGGATACCAACCTGCCACTGACGGTCGTTCTTTCCAATCTTGATCGCTTCCGTGACCTGACCAATATGGATAATTTGCGGCGGTATGCCGTTACTTCTGAGATGACGGTAGATTGGTTTATCGCCAGCGGGGCGGAAGTGCTAATGCCAGACTATTCATTAATTGGACCAATGTTGACTGAAGCCTTGTATCGCAGCACTCAGTGAGTTTGCTGCCGAAATTCGCTTGGTTGACAACCTTGGATTTTGGTTTTAGACTTGTTCTTGATATCTATACGAAAGAGGTTTTATCATGAGTCAGGATTCATTCAGCGCGCACATCACCAGTTCCACCATGCTACTTCCCGCCATCCAGGCCTGGAAGCTTTACTTGCGTGATCAAGGCCGCTCTATGCATACCTTAAAAGCCTTCGTTGCCGACTTATCCCTCTTATCTTCTTATCTGCCCCCTGACAAGACTGTTGGTCAAATTACCAATGCTGATCTTGAAAATTATCTCAATTGGCTCAGTAAGGAACGCAAAGTACCATGCTCTGAGAAGACCCTTTCACGACGCATCACTTCGCTTAAGAGTTTCTTCCGATGGTTGAGTAAAAATGGCGCAATCTCCACTGATCCAGCCGAAAAGGTGATCCAGAAAACAGTCACCAGCCCATTACCGCAGGTATTGACAAAGGCGGAAATGGCTAAAGCACTGGATGCCGCGGATGGCTTGCGTACGGCAGCTAAACCCGATCATCGCCCCTACGTCTTACTCAAACTCGTCCTGGAAACCGCCCTAAAAAAAGGTGAATGCCTCTCCCTCTTTACAAACCACCTTGAACTGGACACACCGGAAGGTGGTATCATCCACGTTCGTTACAACAATTCGTCCAAGCACTATAAGGAACGCAAAGTTACCGTTTCCCCGGAATGGGTGGAAGCATACAAACAATATGTTGAACTCTACCAGATCAAAGACCAGGTTTTCCCCTGGTCCCAACGACGCCTGGAGTATCTCCTCGAAGATGTCACCAACGCTGCCAAACTCGACAAGCACATTTCCTTTGACATGTGCCGTTGGACAAGTGCGGTCAGCGACCTTTTGGATGGAGTCGAATCAGACACCATCCGCCAGAAGCTTGGTATTTCCAAGATCCAATGGCGCGAGGTTTTCAACAAACTCAAGAACCTCGCCAGCGAACAGGCTACTGTTATAACCAATTAATTAATAGAATTCAGGAAATATGTATCCAAAACAAACCAATCGGGGTAAACCCGTTTTTCTATTTGTATTGCTGGGATTGGCCGCCCTAATACTCTTGGTCATGGCTACCGTCAGCGTTAACAAAATGCGGGATGGACAACCCGGTTTTCTTACCAATCTTTGGGCTTCAGAATCTAACGGCGGGAATACAGACCCAATATTGGATGGCAATCCGATGCGGGTAAACAAGCCGGCTTATGTAAAGACCATTCTCTTCGAAGGTACCGATAGTTATGACGGCAGTTACCGCACCGATGTGCTGCTTCTGGCAGCTTTTAACCTGCGAACCAATAAGATTAATTTGATTTCGTTCCCACGTGATCTTTGGGTACAAATCCCCAATTATGGTGCCCAAAGGATTAATGTTGCCCATGAAGTAGGTGGCGACCAGATGGTCAGCGATGTCTTTGCCTTTAATTTTGGTTTCCGGCCTGACCATACCATCCGTGTGGATTTTGCAGGTTTCCAAAAGATCCTACAGGCGCTGGGCAACCTCACCATCAACGTCGGCCAGCCTTTCCACGAAGCTTACGATGATGCTGGGACAGAATGGCTGACACTCGAACCTGGACCCCACGAACTTGGTGATGGCCAATCACTTTTCTATGTCCGCGCTCGCAAGAACTCATCAGATTTTGAACGCGGTCGCCGTGCCCAGGAAGTGTTAAGAGCCATGCTTGACAAGTTCTTCCAGCCAACCATTATCCGGCAACGTTGGCCATTGATTTTTAAGACTGTTATTGAAGAAGTAAAAACGGATATGAAAGTTTCCGACTTCATCCTTTATGCCCTGCCGCTTGGAAAGTACCGGGATAAGGAAATGATTACCTCTTTTGCCATCACACCCACAGAAGCCCAAGGCTTTGTTACCGATGGGGGCGCGCAGGTGCTTGCCCCGGACCTTGCGGCCATTCACAATATTCTTAATCAGGTTTTTTGGGCAGAGTAAACTAATCGAATTGCTGGAGCTCCAGGTGTAAAACCTGGGGCTCTTTTTCTTTAATTCTAAAAACGTGGCTGATACGCAACCCCGGCACCCAGGCAACTTCATCCCCCATCATGACCAACGGATATTGCGCCCTCGCCGCCTGGGGGATTTTGGCATTTATAAAACTATCGCTTAATTTTTGTCTGCCTTCAACCAAGCCCAAAGGTTGCCAGTGTAATCCGGGCTGAGGTGCCTTAATCTTGAGGGGGGAATGGCAGCTTTCAAAACTAAGAAATGCCTGGTTGGGATCAGCTTTAATAGCTGGTGGCAAGCTTTCATAGGCGGACCAAGAAATCAAGCTAACGACAAGGCTAAAATTTTCACGCAATCCGACCGTCACTGGTAAATTCTCCAGTCCGATGTTGACAATCGAATCCATTTGAGGCCAACCTTGAATTTGTTTCCCCTGCCGTTGAATGGTAACCTCGTCACCGGAGATTTGCATGACAAGACCATGCCCAATTTCCGTTCTTCGGTTTCCAGTTTCAATCTTATACACAAGTTGAATTAGTTTCTCATAACCAATGTCTCGCAAGGTCGGATCGAGGGTTAAGATGACCTCTTTCAACATGGCAGTTTTTTTGCCCGGCATGGCATTGGTAATTGACTGTCTGAGGAAAGAAAGTGCGTCGATCCTGATTTCCTGGTCAAGGTTTTCAGCGATTACTGGAACACCCTGGTTCAGAAGATTATTGTCATTTTGGATTGCTTTTGCATTTCGCAGGATTGTTTGACGAAATTTTGGAGCAATAAGCTCAATTTCGGGAATCAGTTTGTGCCGCAGGTTATTGCGAAAGTAACTCAAATCCGAATTGCTTTCATCATTGAAGTACACCAAACTGTTTTGCGCACAATATTCAAGAATCTCTGCCTTGCTGACTTCAAGCATCGGCCGCCAGATGGGAATTTCTTTGGAAAATTGCCTCAGATAGCCAACAGTCCGCATGCCCTCAAGCCCATTAAAACCTGCTCCCCTCAAGAAATGCATCAGGATGGTTTCAACCTGATCATCGGCGTGATGCGCTGTGACAAGAGCCTGGGCTTGCTGTTCTTTAGCCACCCTGAAGAGGAATTGGTAGCGGCATTGGCGGGCAGCCTCTTCCAGCCCCAAATGTTCGCGGCTGGCAAAGGCGCGCACATCACCTTCGCCCATTAAAATGGGTATGCCCCATTGTCCTGCCAATTTTTCCAGCGCGGCGGCCTCCCGATTGGAACTTTCGCGCAGGTGATGGTTGAAATGAGCCGCAAAAAGCGGCAACCCCAGAGTCTTTAACGCCTTTAAAAGGCTCAGGCTGTCAGCCCCACCGGAAACCGCGACTATCAAGGGCGATCCTTGCTGGTATCCACAATTTTCTAATAGGGCAATCCTGATACAGTCTTCAAGCATGCCGCCATTATAGCATTTAGGCCTTCGTCCATTGAGATATACTTAGAGCATGCCAGCACCAAGAAAGTACATCCTCGGCCTCACTGGTAACATTGCCTCAGGCAAAAGCACCGTGCGTCAATACCTTGAAAACGCTGGAGCGATAACCATTGATACAGACCTGTTGGCACAATACACATATCTGCCTTCCGGCCCCGCGTATAAGCCCATTTTGGATGCTTTCCCTGAAATTGCTGAAATCACTGAAAAAGGCTCTCCCATCTCCCGTAAATTGCTTGGAAGGCTTGTTTTTTCCGATCCTGCATCATTGAAACGTCTTGAGGGCATCATCTATCCCATTCTTGGAAAACAGATCGATACACTTTGTAATTCCCTTGAGGCAGGGCTGCTGGTTATTGAGGGCGTCAACCTGGTCGAAGCAGGTTTTAGGCCAATGCTGGACACGCTATGGATGGCTGTCGCCAATGATGCTGTTCGCCTGCAAAGGTTGATTGACGAGCGTTGGATGGATGCCTACGATGCCAGAACCCGCCTTTCTGCGCAGGTACCACAGGCAGATAAAGCAAAACTAGCC
>DATIUL010000068.1:0-3828 GCA_035466865.1 Anaerolineaceae bacterium
GAAGCTGGCGGCACAGTCTGCACCACGATAAAAGATGCGGTTGAGAATGTAGACTATATATTCTCCATCGTTGGATACCCCAGCGATGTCGAAGAAGTGTATCTCTCGGAACAAGGCATCTTAAAAAATGCCAAAAAAGGCGCTTTGGCCGTAGATATGACCACATCCAAGCCTTCTTTGGCAAAGAAACTGTACGAAGAAGGTCAGAAATTCGGAGTTCGCGTCATGGACGCACCTGTCTCAGGTGGCGATATGGGCGCCAGGAACGGAACGCTCTCCATCATGGTGGGCGGCGACCTTGAGGATTTTGAAGAAGTAAAACCTTTGTTTGAATGCATGGGCAAGAACATTGTCTATCTTGGGCCAGCTGGGAACGGTCAACACACAAAAGCTGCAAACCAGATCGCCGTGGCCGGCGCAACCGCGGCCATGACCGAAGCTATTGTCTATGCTCGTAACGTTGGCCTGGACCCCGCAACTATGTTGGCGGCTATTGGCGCAGGCGCAGCAGGCAGCTGGCAGCTCGCGAATATGGCCCCGCGTGTATTGCGTGATGACCTTGCGCCTGGTTTCTTTATCAAGCACTTCATCAAAGACATGCGAATTGTCCGCGATGAAATGGCTGACCGAGGAGTAACCCTGGGCATGCTCAACACGGTTCTTGGTCTTTATGAGGATATGGCCGAAGAAGGTTTCGAAAATGACGGAACCCAGGCCCTTATAAAGCTCTATCAAAAAGCTAAGTAGTTCTAGTGAAAGAGACCCCTCTATAACGCGAAAGCTTATGGAGGGGTCTTTTTGCGGAGAAATCTAAAATGCAAGACACTATCAAAAAAATTAGCAGCGCAATATCTGGGGAAAGAACTTACCGTAACGTACAGGAGATTTCCAATTTTCATCGCATTCAGGCTTCCACCGGTTATCGGACGGCCGCAAAACATGTGACGAGTAAATTAATCGAATATGGTCTGAACGCGCAGATCAAATCTTATCCCGCAGATGGTAAAACCTGGTTTCTAACTTCAAAAATGTTCAAGGAATGGCATTGCGAGGACGCGACCCTTAAGCTATACGGAGAAACCGGCAACCTGGCGGATTTCAAGACGAATAATCTATCCGTGATTCAACGCAGTTATGCCTGCAATTATCGTGATCATCCTTTGGATATCGTGCTTTTGGATAAAGGCAGCGACCCCAGGGAATATGAGGGACTGGACCTGAAGGGCAAACTCATTTTTGTCCATGATGATTTCCAGGAATATATGGATTGGGCCATCAAGGAAAGAGGCGCTATTGGCTTCATCACGGATTTCATGCGGGAGCAAAAGGACGTCAGGGCACGCTATGACCTGCATGACGCTTTGAACTACATTTCGTTCTGGTGGAAGCACACCGCAGATGAACCCCAGACTTTTGGCTTTGTGCTCTCACCCAGGGCAGGAGATAAACTTACCAAGCGCTGCCTCGCTGCTCTTAAAGACCACGCTGAAGACCCCACAAAACCTCAATACCTTCAGGCAACGTGCCATGTTGACTCACGTCTATATGAGGGCGAGATCGAAGTTGTTGAAACCCTTCTGCAAGGCGAAACAGATGAAGAAATATTGATTGTTTCCCACCTTTGCCACCCAAGGTCTTCCGCGAATGACAATGCCAGCGGCGTAGCCGCCTCCATGGAAGCCGTGAAGGTCTTGAAGGACCTAATCGATCAAAAAGTGTTGCCTGGTCTTAAGCGTAGCGTGCGCATGATTTTCATCCCAGAATTTACTGGAACCTACGCATATGTGGCTGACCTGGGCGAGAACGTAAAGAAAATCAAGGCCGGCATCAACATGGATATGGTGGGCGGCAGGCAGTCGCATGGCTACGGCCCTCTCAACATCACCGGTGTGCCGCATGCCAACCCCAGTTTCATCGTCAACCTGGCTGCCTTGGTTTTGGACCAGATTAAGAAAGATGCCCCAAGCCATACGAACGACAATGAAATCCCCATGTTTAACAGCCGTTTGACTGGTTTTGAGGGCGGTAGCGACCACTTTATTCTCTCGGACCCGAAAGTAAATGTACCCACCATTATGCTTGGGCAATGGCCGGACATCAACTATCACTCCGGCGGCGACACGATGGAGGTGATTGACCCCTTCATTCTGCACAAATCCGCTGCAATCTGCGCCTGCTACGTTTACTTGCTTTCCAACCTGAGTGCGGGCGATTTGAGCCAAGTGCTGCTAAAAAATCGGGCAAGGTTTGTTGAAGAAGTCACCCTCATCATCAACAATTCAGTTGAAAAAGGATGGCAGGCGGATCTGACCCTGGAGAAGGTTGCACATTATGCTGAGTTCTACAAGGCATGCAACCAGGCGCTCTTGAGTTACGGGGTTCAGGGAGATACGGCAGGCTTTGAGGAAAAGGTAGCCAAGGAAAACACTCTGATCGAAGCCTTCTCAAAGGCAATGTGCAACCGATACCTGGAAGATTATCAACCTGGCTTTGAACCCACAAAGGTGGCTATTGACGAAAAGTACGCCTTCATTCCGGTGCGTAAGTTTGCCGCGGTAATCACCCATTTGGATGATTTTGCCTCAGATAATGAACAAAAGAAGGAAGCCTACAAACAGCACTTCTCAGTGAATCGCGCAAAACTATACTCTGGCCATACCTTTGACGCGGTGGTCTGCTATTACATGGACGGAAAGCGCACTTTATATGAAATTGCCAAAGCAGCCATGATGGAAACCCGGGATGGCAGCGTGGAATACACCTATCAATTTGTGAAACTGCTCGAGACTCTCGGGTTGGTTGAAATTAAGGAGAATAGCCATGATTAAGCACAAAGAAGATATGCGCGTTGAAATGCGCGATCGCATCCGCGGTGGAGAAGGCACGCTGCATTGCGTGAACTTACTGGAAAAGGCCGAATGTTTTGGCAAGGTAAATTACTGTGCCATCATGACGCTTGAACCAGGTCAGTCCATCGGCCTACACCCCCATGGTCCTGATGCGGAGATCTACTATCTGCTGGAATGGTCACTTGAAACCAATGATAATGGCGTAGATACGATTTTCCATACCGGCGACGTCATGTTTACCTGTAACGGAGAGACCCATAGTGTGCGAAATGCCGGGCAGGTAACTGCCAAGGTTCTCTCTGTCGTGATTGCATAAAGAATACTAAGGAGACTAATCATGTTAAAGAAAGAAAATTTGGATTTAGACCGCATCAAAGCCATTACCGAAGCCGGAGCGCTCTCTGGGAGTGAGTTCCCGGTGACCCGCCTGATGAAAGCAGCCCTCGAAGATTACGCGGATTCATTCGATTATGACAATCTTGGCTCGCTGATTTGCTATAAAAAAGGTTCAGGCAATGGACCCAAAGTGATGCTCTCAAGCCATGCGGATGAAATCGGCTTTGTAGTTTCTAAGATTGAAGAGAGCGGCATCGTGCGGGTGATGACCCTGAGCAAATGGTGGACTTACACCCTGATTGGCCAGGAAGTGTGGATCAACACCCAGTCTGGCGAGCACATTCCGGGTATGTTTGGTACACATTTTGTGGATGAAGATATCAACCATCCCAAATACCGCGATATCTCTGATTTGTATGTGGATACAGGCGTAAGAGGCAAGGCAAATCTTGAAAAGTTGGGCGTACACCGTGGAGACACAGTGAGCCTGCGGGTTGAGATGCGTGAAATGGCTGACCCAGACGTATTGATGGCCAAAGCCTGGGACGATCGTATCGGTGTGAATATCATCACCGATGTGATGAAACAACTAAAGGGGGAAACGCACGAAGCAGATGTTTACGTTTGCGGCACCGCCCAGGAA
>DATIUL010000069.1:0-9883 GCA_035466865.1 Anaerolineaceae bacterium
CTTATCGGGATGGGCCTTTATAAATTCTGCTGCCTCCAACTCCATTCTGCCACCCACTTCGCCAAGCATTACCACGGCCTGTGTTTCTGGGTCAGCAAAGAACATCTCTATGAGTTCAGCCTGGCGTGAGCCCCAAATTGGACCCCCGCCAATTCCGACTACAGTCGTCTGACCGATGCCGGCACTGGTCATTACGCGTCCCACTTCATACGAAAGCGCGCCGCTTTTTGAAACCAGTCCAACTGTTCCGCGCTTGTACATTGCGGCTGGATGGACGCCTAATTTACAAACACCCGGAGAAATTATCCCTGGGGTATCTGGCCCGACAATTCGTGTGCCCTTCAGCCGGGCAAATGCAAGAATCTCAATCATATCTTTTTCTGGAACACCTTCAGTTGTAAGCACAAGCAAAGGTATGGTTGCCTGGATGACCTCCAGGGCTGCATCTTTGACAAATTTTGCTGGAACAAAACAAATGGCTGCATTCGGTGCCGTCTCAGCTATGGCTTTTTCAACATCATTGAATATCGGAACGCCTTCAAAACTGGTTCCACCCTTGCCTGGGGTTACCCCAGCCACAAGCCGTGTGCCATATTCCAACATAATTTTAGCTTGAAAGGCACCCACTGAACCGGTAATTCCCTGAACGAGCACACGTGTATTTTGATCAATCAGGATGGTCATTCAGCAACCTCTTTGGCTAATTGCACTGCTCGGGCAACTTCCATCACCAGGTCTTCACCGGATTTTATACCGTAAGCTCCTAATATTACCCGGCCCTCATCTGCCTTAGTGCCACACATACGCACTGCAAACTTGAAGCGGTCGGGGTGCTCTTGGACGAAGGCAACAATGCCCTCCGCCATATTGTCCATGCGGGTCAAGCCCCCAATCAGAGAAATCATGACCGTTTTCACCTTATCATTCAGTGCAAGAATCTCAAGGCTTTTTTGCATGCGATCGGCATTGGCCAAACCGCCAAGTTCGCAGAAATTAGCAGCATGGCCGCCAGCATCCTCAATCAGGTCCAGGGTGAGCATTCCCGTACCTGCTCCATCGGATACCAGCCCAAGGTCACCAGTCAATGGCACATAAGTAATTTCCAATGCTTTGGCCAACAGCTGACTGGGGTCAAGGTTTTCCCCTTTGTTTTGGCCTTGCCCAAGCTCCATTTGGGAAAACAATTCCTCATGTCGAAAACGCGCTTTATCATCCAGAACCAGTTTGCCATCCAATGCCAACAAGCCCGATTCAGTGCGCGCCAGTGGGTTAATTTCTATCAATGTAGCATCATAAGCTTGATAAATTTCAAAGAGTGCCCTCATAAACGGGGATATTTCTCTTTCCGGTAATCCCAAAAAGAATGCGAGCTTTCGAATTTCGAATGACTGCAATCCCAGTAAGGGGTCGATAGCCAATTTCATGATTTTTTCAGGATTTTCGCGGGAGACCTCTTCGATATCCATGCCCCCGGAAGCACTGGCGATAAATAAAGGAGTGGCTGCTGCTTTATCGATTAGCAGCGAAAGATAATATTCCTTGAGGACCACCTGTTTCTCTTCCGCAAGAACAGCATGAACGCTCTCGTTTTTTACTTTCATATTTAGAAGATTCTGGTAAGTACCGGTCGCTGTTTCAAAGTCGTCAACCACCTGGATGGCACCGGCTTTGCCGCGCCCTCCGGTGAGAACCTGGGCTTTTAGCACTTGTGGATATATTAAATCGCCCAAGTCCGCTTCGGAGCGTACAAGTACTGAATTCGGCAAAGGGATACCGCGCTCTTTGAAAAGTTCTTTAGCCTGGTATTCAAGGAGGCGCATTTAACTCTCCGTCTTGAGCAGTTCCGACATAGTGTCGATACCAATTTGAGCAGCTTTATGGTTTATTTCCACAAAGCGTTCTGCCACATTTTCGCTGATACCCTCAAAAAGCTGTTGGTCAGTCAAAATACCAGTAAATCGATGTAGAGCACCCAAGAAGACCATATTACTGGACATGGCAAAACCAATCTCCTTGCCGATATGGTTCGCTCGAACATCGTAGATTCTGAGGTCCGGGCGGTTTGGACGGGTAACCATATCCGGATCCATGATCAGTATGCCACCAGATTTCAAGCGTCCAACGTAACGAGTAAAAGCCAGGTCCGACATGGCCACCAAGATATCTGCCTTATCGGCTGTTGGCGAATAAATGGGTTCTTTTGAAAGAATCAATTCTGCCTGGCATTCACCGCCACGGGCCTCTGAACCGAAGGACTGCGTTTGCACTGCATAATAACCTTGTTTGGTGACCGCGGTGGAACCGAAGATAAGCGCTGCCAGGATGACACCCTGACCACCAAATCCGCAAAACTGAATGGCTTCTCTTTGGTCAATCATTCTTCTTCCTCCGGAGGCATAAAGGAACTGCCGGCAAAAACCGGAGCCTGCTTATCCACAAAGTCGCCTAAGACGAACTTACCTATCAATTCCTCGCCGCTCATCGTCTCGGCCTCAGCTTTTGTAACACTGCGGTCCTTGATCCAACCAAGCAGTTTAGTTGGACTGGATGAATTTATCGCCTTTCTTCCAAAACCAGTCGTGCATTGAGATACGATTTCAACAAAAGAAAAACCTTTGTGCTGGATGGCTTTCTTAATAGCCCGGATAGATTGATGCGGTTTATTGGTAGACCAGCGGCTCACATAGGTTGCCCCCGCGGCTTCCACCAACTTCACCAAATCAAAGGCAGGTTCTGGATTGCCATAGGGGGTCGTAGTCGTACGCAAGGTGCTATACGTTGTCGGGGCAACCTGTCCACCTGTCATGCCATAATTCAGGTTGTTGACCACAATCATAGTCACATCCAGGTTGCGTCTGGCTGCTTGGATAAGATGGTTGCCGCCAATCGCGGCCGCGTCACCATCGCCAGCAAAAATGACTACTTTCAGGTCGGGCTGCATGAGTTTGATGCCAGTTGCCCAGGGAAGTGTGCGCCCGTGGATGCCATGCATGGCATCCAGTTTAAGGTAAACCGGGATGCGTGCGGTGCAACCCACACCGCCGATGCCCATAATGCTACTCATGGGGATCTCAAGCTCGTCCATGGCCCGCACAAAGAAGCTGAGCACTTGGGCTGCGCCGCAACCGGGACAGAAGAAATGCGGTAGGGAATTCGGTTTGAGGGCTTCGCGCATGGGATTGGTTTTCATCTCAAGGCCTCCTCAATCGCAGCAAAGATTTCACCGCTGGTGTGGATGGCTCCCAGGTTTTTGGTTACCCGGATCACTTCAGAATGACAACCGGCAATGCGTTCAATTTCGCCTGCATATTTGCCCATGTTCATTTCCACAGCCAGAATTTTGTTAGCTTTCCTGGTTGCAGCCAAAATCTGTTTCTCAGGCACCGGCCAGACAGTGTTGAGTTTGAGTAAGCCCACTTTTTTACCCTGGTTTCGCGCTATGTCAACCGCATCTTTGCAGGGGCGGCTTTCACTACCGTAAGCAATCAGTATTAGTTCGGCATCCCCAGTTTGGTATTCATCGGTCGTAACGATATCATCAAGGTTCATCAGAATCTTCTGGGTGATGCGCTGATACTGCCGTTCAAAGATTTCCGGTTCCCACTTGATACTTCCATTCTCGTTGTGAGGGTTTATGGAATAGAGCACGTTATAGCCCTTTCCAAGCGGTGCCATTTCTGGAACCTCTCCCATTTCAGCTCTAAACGGAGCATAATTGACAGGTTTTGCCATGGTCATTTTGCGGTTAATTATTTCAATCTGATCGGCGGGTGGAATAATCAATCGCTCGCGCATCAAGGATATTGTGGTTTCAGACATGATTATCACCGGGTTGCGGTATTTTTCTGCCAGGTTAAAAGCCCGAATAGTGTAATCAAATAACTCCTGAACAGAGGAAGGCGCCAGCACAATGATTTCATGATCGCCTGCCGCGCCCCAACGCATTTGCATCACATCCGCCTGGGTGGCAAAGTTCTCACCGCGCGTACGCTGTACATCCATAATGACCATTGGAATTTCATCTGAAATGGCATACTCGATGCCTTCAGCCATGTAATCAAAACCCGCGCTGGCGGTTGCCGTCATCACTTTAGCGCCTGCCAGGGCAGCTCCTGCCAATGCGTAGATAGAGCACAGTTCGTCTTCACCCTGTAAAAATTTGCCGCCCACTTCTGGCATGCGCTCAGCCATACGTTCGGATACTTCATTTGCCGGTGTAATTGGGTAGCCAGCAAAAAAGTTGCAGCCAGCTGCCAGAGCACCTTCTACGGCCGCAAAATTGCCTAACATAAAATGTGTTCCGCTCATTACGCGAGGTCGTTTGATCTGCATCCTTTTATCCTGTCTGGTCAAAATAGGAATTTAATCTTTTCAAGCCTTCAACAACCTGCTCCTCACTGGTTGCGTAGGAGAGCCGCAGGTGATATTCACCCCCCAGGCCAAACGCTCCACCGGGTACAGTGGCCAGGTGGCATCTGCTCAGCAAATCTCTGGCCAGGTCCAAGGATTTTACAGGTTTGTCGTAACTGACAAAACAGTAAAACGCTCCCCTGGGGCTAACACACTGGAGATGCTTTGAATTATTGACGTTTTCCATCATCAGTTGCCGGTTTCTGTTGAACTGATCCACCATCGCCTTGGTAGTGCCTATGGCAGCGGGGTTTGTCAATGCTTCCAAAGCACCGGCTTGCGCAAAAGCTGTTACGCAGCTGGCTGAATGTTGGTAAATTTTGATGATTTGTTCCATCAGTTCATGGGGACCGCAAGCATATCCCAGGCGCCAGCCCGTCATTGCATAGCGCTTTGAAAAGCCATTGACCGTGAAGACATTGTCAAACTCTGAAGCAGGTGAAATAACCTCGCCTTCATATAACAAGGATTCGTAAATCTCATCCGAGATAACCAGGGTACCGTTATCGCGCGCCATACTGGTAATCTTACGAATACTATCCGGGCTGTAAACCGCGCCTGTAGGGTTACAGGGGGAATTGAGGATGATGCATTTCGGTCTCTGTTTTAGAGCGGATTCCACTTTTTCAAGGTCGGGTTGATAGCCTTCGGATTCCACAGTTTCAACCCGCAGAAGTTCCGCTCCCATAAGTTGTGGGATGCTGGCGTGCGACACCCAGGAGGGGTCCAGAATTGCTACCTTGTCGCCCGGCCTGATCAGTGCTTGAAAGGCAAGGTAAAGGGCAAACTTGGCCCCTGGCGTAACCATGATGTCCTCAAGCTCTGCTTGCACTCGGTTTTCGTTGGCAAGTTTTTCCTGGATAGCTTTGCGTAATTCAAGATCGCCAAAAGTGGCCTGGTATTTGGTATTTCCTACTTCCAGAGACCGGATGGCGGCTTGCTTAATAAATTCAGGAGTATCAAAGTACGGCTCGCCTACACCAAGCGAGACAATATCTTTTACCCCCAAACGCTTCATGCGCTTGATTTCGTTATCCACAATTTCAGTTGCGGACTCTTCCAGTCCGGCGACAAGTGGATTAACCTCAACGTTCATTTTCACCCTGCCTCTTAGTAAATGTTGCTTCTATTTTATAATAAAGTATTGACTGGATGCTATAGTAACGATTATGATATATCCTATACGCCAAAACTTGTTCTGTCAAGCCAATTGGTGACAAAAGCATCTACCTTTTCAGACTCTCACCTAAGATGGAGGTTGTGGTGCACGATCAAGAACTTATCAGTTTTGCCCAAACACTGATCAAGACTCAGGGCTATAGCAGCCAGGAGGCAGCGGTCGCTAATGCAGTCGTTGCTGAAATGCAAAGCCTGGATTTTGATGAAAGCTACATTGATGAGTGTGGTAATGCAATTGGCATTATCAGGGGCAAAAAACCTGGAAAACTTCTACTTCTTGATGGGCACATTGATACTGTCGTAGCTGAGCCCAAGGATTGGACTCATCCTCCATTTGCTGGTGTAATTCATGAGGGACTTATCTATGGCCGCGGAATCGTGGACATGAAAGGTTCGTTGGCTGCCATGGTCCATGCTGCCGCTCAAGTCGACCGCGAAACTTTGGCTGGGTCGGTTGTGGTCAGCGGCACGGTGCTTGAGGAACATTTTGAGGGAGTGGCGCTCAAAAACGTTGTTGACCAACTTCATCCAGATTATGTCATCATTGGAGAAGCCACTAACTTCCAGCTAAATCGGGCTGGCCGAGGTCGTGCTGAGATCGTCATCGAGACCATTGGCAAGTCCGCCCACTCTGCTTCACCACAAATCGGCCTCTGCGCAGTCCACGAAATGGTTAAAGTCATTGAGGCCATGGACCTCATCCCTCAGGATACTAGTTCCTTTGTTGGACCAACCCAGTTGACCTTGACAGATATTATTTCAGATCCCTACCCCGGCTTTTCGGTTATCCCTGGCCGTTGTCGGGTCACCTATGATCGACGCACAATCCCTGGTGAAACCATAGAATCTGTGCTGGCACCGATTGAGGCTGATAAAACCATTCAGGCAATTCCACATTGTGCCTACATCTTTGAAGGCAGGGATCTGTGCTATACCGGCAAAGAATTGAGCGGCCAAAAATTTTTCCCTGCCTGGGAATTCCCCCTCGAGCACCCGTTTGTTGCCGGTGCCCTGGCCGGGCTAAAGAAAGCCGGGTTGGAGCCCAAGGTCGGGTCTTATCAGTTCTGCACAAACGGTGCTTATTCTGCCGGCTGGAAAGGTATCCCTACGATTGGTTTTGGCCCTGGCGATGAACGCCTGGTGCACATTGCCGACGAATGCCTGCCTGTGGCTGATTTATTAAAAGCTCGGGATTATTTCCGAGCAATTATTGAAGAAGTGTTAATGTGACTATACTAGAGATGAAATCTCGATTTAACTTCTATGGAAGCAACCCCACAGCAATTTACTTATGTAAATTTTCTGTAGGAGATACTCGGATAGCAGCGTGAGTTATTTTCGTTCAAACCGCGCTGAATTAACTTCAAATTATCTGTTTTCGTGTTCCTTAATAATTCCAAATCTCATCAATGGCAGATTGGATATGCTGCATATAGGAGGTATCTGAACCTGATATAAGTTGTTTTGTCAATGAAAGAAGATCCTAATTGAAAGTAGAGAGGAAAACATGAAGAAGATTACAATGCTTGTTGTTGCTGCGATTATCATCCTTTCAGCTATTGGATGTGCAGCACCCGCCGCTGCCCCTACCACGGCCCCCGCGGCACCAGCCGAAGATAAGACACCCATCAAGCTTGGTTGGTTGGGCGCCCTCTCAGGCGATTCCGCCACCTGGGGTACTGCAGACAAAAATGGCGTTGCCCTCACCCTCAAGCAGATCAACGATGCTGGTGGTATCCTTGGTCGTCCAGTAGAAATTGTCTACTACGATGGCAAGGGCGACCAACTGGAGTACATCAATGTACTCAAGCGCTTGATCTACGAAGATAAAGTGGTCGGCGTCATTGGCCAGAACACCTCCGGCAACCAGATTGCCATGGCCCCCATCGCTGAAGAAGGTAAAGTGCCGATCATCAGCACCTTCGCCACCAACCCCAAAGTCACCGTTCCCGAAGCAGGCAAACTGATGCGCTACACCTTCCGTGTGTGCTTCATTGACCCCTATTCCGGTGAAGTGACCGCCAAATTCGTCTCCCAGGACCTCAGTGCAAAAAATGCTGCCGTCCTTTATGACATCTCTTCGGATTACTCAACCGGTGTCAAGGATTACTTTGTCCAGGCCTTTGAAGCCATTGGCGGCAAGATTGTAGCCATGGAAGCCCTGAAGGCTGGCGATGTAGACTTCCGCCCTCAACTCACCAAAATCAAGGAAGCTAACCCGGATGTCATCATCATGCCCTTGATGTTCAAGGAAGTAGCCCTCTCAGCCAACCAGGCCCGCGAACTGGGCATTACGACCACCCTGGTCGGTGGCGATGGCTGGCCTTCCCTCCAGCTTTTGGAGATTGCCGGCCCTGCCGTTGAAGGTTCCTACTATTTGGACCATGCTGACGTGAACGACCCCGATTTGGCTGAGTTCCGCACTGCATACGAAAAAGAATACAACCGCAATATCGAGATTACTGCTGTCATGGGCCACGATGCACTTTTGCTCATGAAAGCCGCCATCGAAAAAGCTGGTAAAGCCGAGCCAGAAGCCATCCGCGACGCCCTTGAGACCATCACAGACGTGAAGGTACTCTCCGGCACCATCAATATGGATCCTGCTACTCACAACCCGAAGAACAAAGCTGCTGTCATTATCAAGATTCAGGACGGCAAGTTCACCTTCTTCAAGAAGTTCCAACCAGCCGAATAACAACGGTAAATGGCCTGGGGAATCTCATTCCCCAGGCCAATTCTTATTGTCTGGAGTAGAAGATGATTCTTCAACAAATCGTTAATGGGTTATCCATTGGGTCGGTCTATGCCATGATCGCTGTGGGTTACTCCCTGGTTTATAGTGTTTTGAATTTTTCAAACTTTGCCCATGGGGAAATCCTGATGATCGGCTCTTTCATGGGCTTCTTCCTGCTGAGTGTTCTAAAAGTACCCTTCCCCATCGCGCTCGCGCTTTCAATGGTCGGCGCTGGCATTATTGCCATGGCAATCGAACGCTTCGGCTATCGCCCGCTGCGTTTGCGCAAAGCCCCCACGCTTTACTTCATGATCGCCGCCATGGGTTTTTCTGTTTTTCTGCAGAACCTGGCAATCATTGTCTTTACCCCTAATTTCCGAACTTATCCGCAGCTTTTTCCTTTGACACCGATTATGTTAGGTCCTGTGGCCATGGGCCGGCTTGACCTTTTGATTTTTTTCATCTCGCTCATCAGCCTTTCATTATTAAGTCTCTTCATTTACAAAACCAAGATCGGCACGGCCATACGGGCAACAGCCTACAACTACCGGGTGGCTTCTTTGATGGGCATCAATCCCGATATTGTCATTGGTATCGTGTTTTTTTTGGCGGGCGGAACGGCTGGTCTGGGTGGGATGCTATTCGGAATGAAGTACACCACTTACCCCTGGATGGGTGCCCTGACCATCAAGGCCTTCATCGCTGCTGTTGTTGGCGGTCTGGGTAGCTTGCCAGGTGCGGTACTGGGGTCCTTCATTCTTGGCATGGTTGAAACTTTTGCCTCAGGTTATGTTTCCTCATCATTCAGAGATTTGTTCTCCTATGCCATCATGATCATCATCATTATCTTCTTACCCAGTGGTTTACTTGGTAAGAATACATCTGAGAAAGCATAGGGAGGAGCAAGATGAGCATTTATATCCAAGGCATTGTTTACCTCTTCTCCATCAACCTCATTTCAGTTATGGGCCTTTCCTTGCTGACCGGTTTTACAGGATCCTTTTGTTTTGGGCAGGCTGGCTTCATGGCAGTTGGCGCATACACCACAGGAATGTTGACCAAGTTGGTCGGCTGGCCAATTTGGTTGGGTATCATCTGCGGGGCTCTAGCCGGCGCCCTTATCAGCATCCCGATCGGCCTTCCTACCTTGAAACTTAAAGGTGATTATTTTGCCATCGCCACTTTAGGATTTGCGGAAGCAATGCGCCTGATCCTCGAGAACCTGCAGCAGTATACGGGTGGAGCCAGGGGTATCCCGGGAATTGAGACCATGCATAGCCCTGTCCCCGTTTTAATCATTGCAATCATCATCTACGTGCTCATCCGATTTTATGTTGCTTCGACACATGGGCGCAGTTGCATTGCCATCCGTGAGGATGAAATGGCCGCCAATTGTATTGGCATCAATTCTCCACGCATGAAGACGATTTCTTTCTTTGTGAATGGTTTACTGGCGGGGCTTGCTGGAGCACTTTTGGCTCATTATGTGGGTTTCATTCAGCCATCCATGTTTGGCATGGCAAAATCCACTGAGCTCATAATCATGGTCATTTTTGG
>DATIUL010000070.1:0-3972 GCA_035466865.1 Anaerolineaceae bacterium
CTGGCCTTTTGGAACCAGGGATGGCCAACACCACTGTGGTTGGGCACGATATCCAGGACATAACGCATGCCCTGGGATTGAAGTGCTTGAGCGACTGAAATCAAAGCGGCATCCCCACCGAGGTTGGTGTCCACGCTGAAGTAATCTCGTACATCGTAGCGATGGTTTGTCCAAGCGCTAAAAACTGGATTAAGGTAGATGGCATTGACGCCCAGTGCCTGAAGGTGGTCCAGATGATCCTGGACACCTTTGAGGTCGCCTCCATAAAATGCTATATGTTCGCGGCTGGATAACACCGACTGCCCCCATGGGTAAGTAGTCCGGAAGCTGCCGGTTACCGGGTCATGTTCATTTTTCGGATCATTGGATTCGTCGCCATTTGCAAAACGATCAGGAAAAATCTGGTAAAAAACCGACCTCGATAGCCACGCAATTTCGTTTTGACCTGTAAGTAACTTGTAGGCATGCGCGGTGGTCGGTAAGTCCTGGTGCACGCCAAAGGCATCCAGATACCAAATGCCATCTTCGGTGTCGAGGATGAAGTAATATGGGTTGATCGCTTCTCGCAGTTTTACATGGCAAGCCCAAATTGCATAGCCATTAACAAACGAACTTGTCTGCATGGCCGTAAATTGTTGTTCGCCATTGGGGATGGTACGCAAAATCAGCTGTTTCATTGGCGTGTTTTGCGGCGTGCGCACATGTACAATAATCTCTTCCCCAAACTTAGGGTAAGGGTTGCTCAGAAAATCGCTGGTCTGGAAGTGGACGACGGAAGCCATCCAGGTTGGTATGTGAACTTCTTCTATTTGTTTCATCGTGATAGATTTTACCAAGTATTGGTCTTTCCTCTTCACGGCCGGTTAACGCTACCTGAAAAGTGAGACGCTTTGTAAGTTAATAATCAGGGCTGCGTTTTTGTCAAAACAAGTGTGACGGTTCGTGCGTTAACATCCAGGTTGTCTGTGGAAATCGGATAAGGTTCCACGCTTTTTAGCACAAGGTAGTATTCATTCCACTTTGCAAACGTCTTTTCAACCTCGTTGTCGGCCCCCAGGGACAGTTCAAAAGTGAGTGGATTCTTGCCCGGTTCCGAGGTTTCCACAGTAACCCGCGCCATACCTGCCCACACACAAGTCACATCTTTTGGGCAGCGGCTATCCTCAACAGTAACGAGCCGGATGCTCATCGATTTATTCACGGAAATAGCTTCAGCCGCACCTGTCGAGATGTTTAAGGAAAAAGGCTCTTCCAATTTTAAAGTTACAGCAGGTTCAGTTTGCGTTTCCAAGGGTGACAGCGAGCTTTTTACGCCCTCTTGAGTATTGCAGCCTGCTAAGACAACCAGACAAAGAAATAATGCAAGACACTTTAGTTTCATGACTTGATCTCCCGTACTAAAGACGAAACTGTCCTGGGGTATGTTCCTGCCTACAGTTGTGAAAGGAACCAGTAGATCCTATTTCTTTAGTTCCTGAGTTGCTTGTTCTGGCGAAGTTGCTTTGGGTTCAAGGCGCAGTTTTTGCCTGGAGACGGGCCTGGCCTCCCTCAACGGTGTAAAGCCTTCCCCCAGGGCCTCGTTGGCTGACCCAATCACCATAAAAGCTTCAGGGTCAATATCGTGCACGATGGTCTTTAACTGCATTATTTCAGAGGACGTAACCACACTGTACAGAATGGGTCGGTCTTGCTTGGAGTACCCGCCGCGTGCGTTAATAATAGTGGTGCCACGTTCCAGTTCGGTCATTAAAGCCTGGCTGACTTCTTCCATCTTCTCGGTAATGATCATCACATCCCGGATGACATTTGAGCCCTCAAGCACCTTGTCTGCGGCGACACCGCTAATGTAAATCATCAGCAAGCCGTAAAGGGCAATTTCCCAGTTGAAGAATAGCCCCGCCGCCAGGATTACCAAAGCCTCTGTTACCAGGTAAGCCATGGAAATGGACAATCCAAACTGACGGTTAAGGATGCGGCCAATAATATCAGTGCCACCGCTGGTGCCCCTGCCCCGGTAAACAATACCTAAACCAACGCCCATCATAATACCGCCATAAAGCGTGTTCAGAAACGGGTCAGGTGTAAAGGCGGATTGCCCCGTTTGGTAGAGCAGTAAATCCGTAAAGCCTGAAAATGCCGCAATCGCCAGGATGGTCCTGGTGGCAAATCGCGGTCCACCCAGGTAACGCCAGCCAAGGATAAAAAGCGGGATATTGCCTACAAAAACGACCAGCCCAATAGGCCAGTTATACAGGTAATGTAAAATCTGACCAGCCCCACTCAGACCGCCGCTAACCAGTTGTGCAGGTACAAGGAAAAGCCGCAAACTAAGGGCCTGAATGAAAGCGCCGATAATTATCAGAATGTAGTCCCGGATGGATTTCCAGCTAAAATCGAGCTGGTTGTAAAACAATCGAACCGCGTTAGGTTTCTTTGGGCTCTTCATAGCCAATAATTATAAACTATGGGCAGGCGCGGTTAGCCTGACAGATGGTTTCAGCTTTTTGAAAAACCTACTTTCCGACGGTCGGCAGGTAAAGGAATTCGGTGAAGCGGGTATCGAAACGCAGAGTATAAACCGTTTGCCAGGCACTCCACCTATCCAGATTGTCCTGAACACGCATACGCAAGTAAGTAACACTGCCATCATTCACAGGTCCGGGGTCAAAGTGGTTATCGTTTGCCAGCTGTTGCGTGCTTGGGCTCGTCCCATTTGAGTCTTCGCCCCAGTAGAACTCATATTGCTTAAGTCCGGTGCCGGCATCAAAGGCACCATGCCAGGTGAAATCCGCGTCATTGCAGAGGCCCTGGGTGACACCATTAATGGCTTGACAATGCGCGTCTACAAAGTTAGGAACGAATGGTGGATCGGTATCGATGGACACCTTGTTGTACACCGGCGCACCCAGATTGCCAGCTTTATCTTTGGACCGAACGCCAACCGTTACATCCGCACCATTGGTCGAAACTGTTGCGGTGTTTCCCGCGGGCAAATCAGCCCACGCGCCGCCATTGATGTTCATCTGCGAGCCTGCCACCCCGGAGAAATTATCAGACGCCTGAATAATCAGGGTTACTGGCGAAATAAACCAGGAGCCCACACTGGAAAGTTGACCGTTCATTTGTACAGCAGTTGTGGGTGCCACAGTGTCTATTCTGACAACGGCTGTCTTTGAGGGTTCACGATTTCCGGCATTATCCTCTGAATAGTAAGCAATTGTGTAGTCCCGATTTTCTGTTAGTGCGAAAGGAGCCGTATAGGCTGTGACAGCGCCACCATTTACTTGGTAATAGGTGGCTTTAGTGCCGCTTTGCTTGTCCGATGCTGTCAGGGTCACTGAACCAGTGCTCTTGTAAAAGCCCGACTCTCCCAGGGTGCCGTTAAAACTTAAGCTGGTCTGTGGCGCGAGCGTGTCGCCAATTGCTGGGTAGGTCACTGGGCCTTGAAGGACGTTACTGTCAATATTGATTGTGTACCCGCCCCAAGTTTCATCATGGCCGCCAGTATACTGGCGCAAACGCTGATTCTGAGACCAAAGTGTATCCGGGAAGCAGGAGGCAATCCCCCAAACGTTAACTGACGAGTTGTAGTAATAGGGTGTGGAGATGTATTTGGCAATCCAAACGGCATCCAGTCGGTTAGTGAGGGTTGCCAGGTTGCTCAGATTTTGGGGCGGATCGTTTTCGGACCAATAATGGCAGGAAGCCCCATAGACACCTGAAAGTGCCCCCAGTTGGTGCAAACGCGCATTCCAACCTTCAAAGAAACTGCGGGTTGCATTTTGGCAGGCAGTATCCCCAACATAGTATTCAAGATCATAATAAACCACACCGCCCTGGCCATTCGCGTCGGTAAGGCCAAGCTCGTTCATTTTTGCCATCGCCTGATTGGCGTTGTCCACACCCTGCTGGTAGGCAGTCGCTGGATCAGCGCTCATCCTGCTGCGGTAATCTGTACAAGAAGCTTGCGGA
>DATIUL010000071.1:0-4728 GCA_035466865.1 Anaerolineaceae bacterium
AGAGCCCTCATCCAAATTACAATTCCAGGGAAATCTGCCCATGCTTCGGCTGCCTGGCGCGGTGACAATGCACTTGTCAAAGCATTGCCGGTTGTTGAGCGGATTGATAAGTATGATTCCTTCCCGGAGGATTCTTTCTTGGGAAAAGGCACAATCGAAGTAACAAATTTGGTCTGTGAATCCCCATCACTCAACACCATTCCGGGCAAAGTAACGCTTATATGCGACCGCCGCATTTCGTGTGGCGAATCGGTTGAGGATTTGTTGAATGAAGCAAGCATGTTCGCAGCGGACATCCCAGGTTCAGCGGCAGCAATTAATACTGAACATGTAACAACTTATACGGGATATCAAATTGACTGCCTTGATTATTTCCCATCCTGGGTTGTTGCTGAAGATGCTCCCCTTATTCAAGCGGGTGTGGAGGCTTATAAAAAGCTATTTCGCCATGAACCAGAGGTGACAAAGTGGGACTTCTGTACAAATGCCACTCACCTTTGCGGCCGTATGGGAATACCGACTATCGGTTTTGGGCCTGGCGATGAATCCCTTTGCCACACAAGTCAGGACAGCATTTCCATCAAAGAATTGCTTGACGCTGTAAAGTTTTACACCTTATTGCCTGTCATGCTTACTCACAGATAGACTGGTTAGGCTAATCGATTGGCAATGAAAAGGGATCGAGGCAAACACTAATGACTTCTGATACTGCCCGCAACATTTCCTTGGAGACTTACTTTTGTGGCCAAAAGCTCCAGAGCCCATTTATTCTTTCATCCGGGCCACTTTCTTATGGCGCGGAAGGCATTATTGCTGCCTCCCAAGCAGGTTTTGGTGCTGTTGTAACGAAGACCTTACGTTTAAAGCCAGCAATTAACCCACCACACCATATAGGGTTGATAGGAACACAAACACTTATAAATTGTGAAAAGTGGTCCGATATTGACTTTACGCAATGGTGTGAATATGACATTCCACAATCAGTAAAAAATGGCACCATCTTAATCGCGAGCCTGGGACATACGCTTGATGAAGTAAAAGTAATGGCCACGGCAGTGGAAAAAGCCGGCGCCCAAATGGTGGAGTTGGTTTCCTACCGTGAAGATGACTTGTTGCCGATGCTCGACTATGCGAAAAGTGTGTTGAATATCCCGGTCATCTGCAAACTTAGTGCTAACTGGACGGATGTTGTTGGCACAGCGCAAAAATGTCTGGTGCATCAAACAGATGGTATTTGCGCCATCGATTCGATTGGACCGACATTGAAGATTGATATTGAACATGCCCAACCTGCTTTGCTTGGCGAACTTGGAGCTGGTTGGTTAAGTGGAGAGGCCATCCGCCCGATTTCAATGTGGGTAAATGCAGAAATCTCCCGGCGGAACCCTGAGTTCCAGAATCTTTACAGTTCAGGCGGTTGCTTCTCTGCAAAAGATGCGATTGAATTCCTGATGGCTGGCGCAACAGCAGTAGGGTTGTGCAGCGCTGTCATGTTAAAAGGTCTTTCATTCGTGGACAAGCTTTGTAATGATTTAGCTGATTTGTTACCCAAACTGGGTTACCACAGCCTTTCTGAGGTTCGTGGCGTTGCGCTCCGGAATCTTCAAAGTTTTGAAGCACAGGGTGAACTTGAGTTCACTTACCAGGCTTTTCGTCCTGATGGATCTAAAAAATGCATTGATTGTAAAAAATGCGAAATAGTTTGTCCCTACAAGGCAAGGCATGTTGACTTCCCCATAATGACTTTTGACCGTAACCGTTGCCGAAGTTGCGGCCTCTGTGTGGATATCTGCCCAACCGAGGCATTGACGGCCCAGGTTGTGCAAAAGAAGTGAAAGAAAACGGGCAGTCGCATGTTTGACCTGGCAATCATGGGCGGCTGTATTTATCAGCACCAAACCTGGACAAGTACCAATGCCTACATCCAGGCTGGCAAGATTGCTGCAATAACCGATAAGTATCTGGAAAGCACAAAAAAGATCGATGCCCAGGGGTTAAGAGTAATTCCGGGACTGATTGACGCCCATGTTCATTTAGCCATGAATTCTGGTCAATTTATGACTGCTGACGATTTTGAGACGGGTTCGCAAGCTGCTGCTTTCGGTGGTGTGACAACCCTGATTGATTTCCTTGATGAACAAAATGAACCTGCTGCCATGCAGAAAGAGTTTCTACGGAAACGAAGACTCGCGAAGAATTGCCACATCGACTTTGGTTTGCACGCCGCCATAACTGACTTAAATGATTTTTCTGCAGAAGAGATGGCGCAAATAGCTCTTAAAATCGGGTCACCGACCATAAAACTATATACAACCTACAAACCATTTTCTTATTCATCACCAGAGACTGTAGCAAAAATGGTAAAACGCTCGGGAAGAGGTGATATTCTGATACTCTGCCATGCTGAGAAGGATGAGTTGTTGCAGTTTGATCAGGATTCCATTTCTTTTCTGGCAGAGAACCGACCTGCTCTTGCTGAGAATGAAGAAATCCGGGAAATTGCCCAGCTTGTGAGGCATTACCGGGGCTGGGCCTATATTGTCCACACCAGCTGTGGTTCCAGCATAGAGATGTTGAAAGCTATTGATGCGGACCTGCTAAATTCCCATTTGTTTCTTGAAGGCTGCCCTCAGTATTTTTTATTCAACAGTACCATTTACCAGGGCGATCAGGCTTCACTTTACTCACTCACTCCCCCTTTGCGGACTGAAGCAGAAAAGCAACTGCTATCGCAGAACTGGCGGAATCTGGCAGTCTTTTCAACTGATCACTGCCCGTTCCCTTTATTGGCGAAATCTGGGGACCGTATCAGCCAATTGCCGATGGGCATTGGTGGCTTGGAACGATCCTTTGGACTGATGTATTCTCTCTTTGGTGATGCGGTCATCAATCGGTTAACCTGCAATCCTGCGATTTTGCACGGTTTATACCCTCGGAAAGGAGTAATTCGCGTCGGTAGTGATGCAGATTTTTGCATTTTTCACGATACTGAATTCCATCCTTACGGCACGGAGCATTCCGCATGTGATTACTCAATTTATGCTGATATACCTGTAAATTCTCAAATAGATTATGTCATTTCTTCGGGTGAAGTGATTATCAACCGAGGAGTCTTTGCTGGAACTCGCGGTAACTTTCAGCCAAGAAGTCTGGACTGTAGGCTTTTCAACAAGTACATCGAATTTGAAAGCAGGTCTCTATGATAGCCATTAAATCCAAGTGGTTGATTCAGAGTGCTCAAAGGGTTCTCAAGCAACATGGACTGCTCCTTGAAGATAATAAAATAATTGATGTCCTTCCTAATTCAATGCTCGATGAATTGGTGAAATCGGGCACTGTCGAACTAATTGATGCAACGGACAAAATTCTTTGCCCCGGATTTGTAAATACGCACATGCACCAATATGGGGTTCTTTCTCATGGTATGCTCCCAAGAATCCCAATTATGAGTTTCAAAGCTTTTCTGGAGGATTATTGGTGGCCAGGGCTTGAAAACAAGCTTCGTTGCCCTGATGTAGTTCTTACGGCGAAGATTTCTGCCTTGGAATTGGTCTCGTCAGGAGTGACTACTCTTTGCGACATACTTGAAGCTCCATTCACCGAAGAAGGCACGCTGATCGAGCAGGGGAAGGTGCTAGAACAATTGGGGATGAGGGGCATTGTCTCGCTTGAATCCTCCGAGCGAGTCAATATTGAAAACGGTGAAAGGTGTCTGCAAGAAAACCTTGCTGCCATCCGTTACTTCAAGGGCCATTCCACGTTAATCAAAGGCGCAATGTGCACCCACACAACTTTTACGTGTTCCAGCGAGTTTATCCGAAAGGCGGCCGCGCTTGCCAGGGCTGAGGCCGCACTGTATCAGTTTCATCTTTCTGAAAGCAAACATGAACCGGAATTTGCTAAGAAACGTTACAGCAAACCCCCGGTCGAAATTTATCTGGATTCGGATGCGCTATCTGCTCAAACCTTAGCCTCGCAATGTGTTAAATTATCCGGGGAGGAGATTTCTCTCCTGGCAAAGTCCCAATGCAAATTCTCCCACATGCCCCTCAGCAACTGCGAAGTTGGTGGCGGGAT
The DNA here is from genome assembly GCA_035466865.1 of Anaerolineaceae bacterium. Taxonomy (GTDB): domain Bacteria; phylum Chloroflexota; class Anaerolineae; order Anaerolineales; family Anaerolineaceae; genus Mesolinea. The sequence goes on from DATIUL010000071.1 coordinate 4,078, forward strand.
CGCTCCAATTCCGGAAATGATTTCAGCCGGAATGGTTGGAGGGCTTGGAACGGATGGATATATAAATGATTTTTTTGAAGTAATGCGGGCGGCTTTCCTGATCCACAAAGCAAACGCAGAAGATGCCTCCGTAATGCCCGGTCGGGAGGTGTTCAGGTTAGCCACGGAATCAGGTGCCAGCTGCCTGGGTTGGTCGAATGTTGGAAAACTGGAAAAAGGGTATGAAGCCGATTTTGTAGTGATAAATAATCAATTCAGCACTCCCCTGACGAGTGAGAATATTTTTGATCAATTAATAGTTTTTGGAAAAAAAGAGTATGTCAAACAGGTTTTTGTGGCTGGCAACCTTATTTATGACTGCACACGGGAGTTTTACGGAGGAATTGAAGCAGATAAAGCCCGCCTTCAAGAACGGTGTAAAGATCTTTGGGGAAACTAAGAAACCTCTGAATTACCTGGAAAAAATGAAAAAAAAGACAACCATGTCAAATGGCTGTCTTTTACTGAGTCAATTATTAAAACGTTTACCCAAGGTCTTTCTTGTAAACCCTGTGGTTCTTATAGAACTGAGAACCCAAATTGGCCAGGTCCAAACGCATCTGCTTGGCAGTTTCAGCCACCTGGGTAAGTTCAATATGCTTATACTGAGGA
>DATIUL010000072.1:0-8123 GCA_035466865.1 Anaerolineaceae bacterium
ACTGCGCATCAAGCCAGTTAATTGCTCGCGCCCAGCTCGGAAAAACTCATAAGATTCAAAAGTTGAAACCCCTGGGACGGCTTTTAGGATCCTCGTAGCTGCTTCCAGCGCGTTAGCTCCTTTGCTGAGGGCGACCATAAAGACCGGTACGTAATTAGCTTCAAGACCGGTGATGGACTCTTTGAGACCCTGGTAATTCATTACCAGCACCCTGGCAGTTGAAAAACTGACAAAGAGGGTGTCGTCAAGAGTAGTCCCGGTCTCTCTGAGGCGTTCGACCACTTTGAGATTTGTACCAGCCACATTTACGGTTTCTTGCGAATCAGGCAGGGTGAGTTTGTTTCCCACGTAAACTTCATTGTGTCCAAGGGGGGCATTAGCACCCGAAGGCAGCCAGTCGCTAACAGTAAAATCGGATTTTGGGTCGATAGCATAAATATAAGCTTTTGGCTGTTTAGACCACGGGCAATCTTCATACGTGAACAATCGCAGTTGTGTGGAGATGCTTTCGACGTTGCCAGTTTCCCGAATTCCCTGGGCGATTTGCAGGAGCTCGATGTTGCCAACCTGGGTATAACGGGCACTGCTGCCACGTCGGATAACAACAACATCCGCACCCATTTTTTCCATGCCAGCCAGGCTGCTACGCAGGTCTGCCTTGACCGTCCGGGTAAGAGCCGTACTCCAGATAGCCGCGATGACTGCCAGCAACACGAACAAGATCACAACCAGGCTTCGACCTGGACGTGAAGTCAGGAACTTGAACGCGAGATTGACAGTTTTCATCGCTATTACCCTGCTAATACGTAGAATTTAGCATTAGGCGAGGTTAACCTGGTCCTTGTGTGAGGCAGCAAGGATTACGATTACCACACTGGCGAGAACTACCAGACCGCTGGCCAGCAAAATTGCTGGCAACATGACCATTCGGCAGATCATTGTAGCCATTCCGCACACACCAATTAAATAAGCTGGGATGATGGCTGCCATAACGCCGAGGACAATCCCTATGACTCCCATAGAGATTTTTACGGATCTTTGTTTAGTAAGCAAAAGCATAATTCCTGAGGACAGGAGGGGAACGCCAACAGCAATCTCAGCCAATGCGCTCCAATGACATTTCATTGGAACTGTTTTGCCGTTAGCCAATTCGAGAGCTCGACCTTGTGACTCGCAATCAAAAAATTGAGGAAAAATGATCAAAAAAAGGGCCAATACAACAGTGAGAACGGCTAAACCTTTAATAATACGCCTCCTTAATAGGACTTATTAAATAACGTTTACGGCCAAACTACTTGTGTCAGGTTTGTTTATGAAAAAATTGTCATTAGTGAATTATTGTTATTACAGGCGAAAGTACATTTTTGCTGATGAATTAAGGTTATTTTAGTGTTATTTATCAACTAATTAGTAATTGTATAATGATTTCCATAAATTGGCAAATCTATTTATTTATTCGGAATATCAAGTGTTTGTTTAGCAATAACATTCTCAGGAAACTGCATTGTTCGGCTTCTTTGATACGATTCTCCAACTGATCTCCCTCTTGCTATGAAATTACCCTGATTCCTGCGGCAATCTTGCGCACTTTGGCTTTAATGGCATCTTCATCCAAAGTTAGCAGCTTTCTATCAAGCATCAACCAGCGTCCGTTGACCATGGTATGGCAGACGTCGTGCGGGGAGACAGAATAAACCAGGTGGGAATACAGGTCGTAGCAGGGCGTCAGATTGGGGGAATCAAAATCCAAGATTGCCAAATCGGCCAATTTGCCCACTTCCATTGAGCCAATTTGGTCTTCAAGCCCAAAGGAACGCGCGCCGTTGATGGTGAGCATAGCCACTACCTCTTCCGCGGGCAGGGCGGTTGGGTCTCCGCTCACCCCTTTTTGTACCAACGCAGCGGTTTGGGCTTCATGGAAGAGATCCAGGTCATTATTGCTGGCAGTTCCGTCAGTTCCCAACGACACGTTGATGCCGCGTTTGAGCATTTCTGCTACCCTGGCAATACCAGAGGCAAGCTTGAGATTGGATTGGGGGCAATGCGCAATAGAGGTGCCGCGTTCGGCCAGTAGGTCCAATTCAACATCGCTCAGGTGTACCGCGTGCGCCAGCAAAGTATCGCGATCCAGAAGTCCAACATTATCAAGCACTTGAATGGGAGTTTTTTGATAGAGATCACGAACCTGCTGCATTTCTCCCAGGGACTCAGCGGCATGCGTGACAAAAATGAGTCCGCGCTCAACTTTAATACGGGCGATTTCCTCCAGCATTGCCAGGCTGGCGGTATAGGTGGAATGTGCCTGAACGCATGGGTGTACGAGTGGGTAGGCTTTGATCATGTCCAGCATTTCGAGTGCAGCCTCATAATAGACGTTCTTCTTTACCTCAAAACCAGGGATGACCGCAAAACTGGGGCCGTTGAACAAGCGGAAACCTGCCGTGGAAGTCGTCCGGCAGACGGTTGGGAACTGGAAGTACATATCCGCGGCAGCAGTTGTTCCCGAACGCAGCATTTCAATCATAGCCAGTTCAACACCGGCTTGCACGTTTTCCTCTGACACGGTCTGGGCTTCAACTTTCCAAATTTTAGCCAGCCAGCCTTCCAATGCCACATCGTGAACGAAACCCCTAAAGAGGGTCATAGCAATGTGGCCATGCGTGTTGATCAAACCAGGCATTACTACTTTACCGGGCAGATTCCGCGTTTCCTTGGCCTCAACATTTTGGGGTAATTCAGCCCGCGCACCTATCCAGACAATCTTCTCACCGCGAATTCCCAAAGCGCCATCCTCAATAATGCGGCGTTGGGGGTCCATGGTCAAAAGAGTGGCACCAGTAATTAAGATATCAAACTGCTCAGCCTGTTTTTCCATGTGGTCTCCTTTTAAAGAAAAGGTGAGACCAGGATCGGTACTCACCTTTTCACTTGTCAAATCAAAAAATATTTAGTCTTCGTCCACTTCTTCGACGAATTGTTCCCGGCCTGAAAGCATCAGGCTGGCTACGATGATAAGAGCCAGGAAGGGCAGAACGGCCAGCCAAACGGCTGTCTGACCTTGTTCACCGGTAAAGCCCAAGAGGGTTTGACCGGAGACACCTGTGGCTACCAGAACACCAATGATCAAACCGCCCAAGGCGCCAATGATCATCAAGATTCCACCAAGACCCTTGCCGAAACCACGGGCAACATCTTCTTTCTTCATGATGTCAGTCCATACCAAGCCCCAACGTTTCACACGGGGGTAGAGAAGGGTCAGCAGGATTGGCCCAAGGACTACGGCTGCAGCAAAGTTGTTGAGGGTGATGGTAATGCCAAGGAACGCAAATGGAACGATCTTGGCCAGGTCAAGGTACCAGGCGATCATGATACCGCAGGCAGCAGACGCTACCAGGGCTACGATTTCAAAGGCCAACAGCTTCTTGCCGCTATTGGTTCGTTGAGACATATCGTTGGCGGGAACCAGACCAAAGACAGACCCGAACAGTTTGTAGGGGATGAAACCGAGGAAGAAGTTGCCAACGAAACCAAAGATGGAACCGATTCCAAGTGTGCCGCCAAAGAGGTCGCCAATGAAGTTGCCAATGGCAGCGCCCCAGGCACCGGCAGGCCCAAAGAGCAGGCTGAAGACGGGTGGGAAGACGTTCGCGGGGCGAACTTCGGTGATGCCAGGGACAATCGGGATGCCGGCTTTGAAGACGATCAGAAAGGCGGCATAGATGGCGGCAGAAAGGGCAACCAGGATAATCATCCTGGTGTACTTCCACATACTGAATACTTCTTTCATTTGATAGCTCCTTTATAAATAGTGTTGTTGAAAATAAGTTTCAAAAGAATACGTAAAGCAAAAAGCTTAGCCTTTTCTTTGTGTTTATCCTCCTTTCGAGGCGGTCTCTCCCCGCTCAACGGGCGGGTGAGAAATCATGGCCGCGGTTTCGCAGCGGCAGGTGAATGTGATATCGCTTGTTAAGGTCTTGATGAATAAGTTCGTCAGGCGGCTATTCAGGTCGCCGCGATCTCCTTCAACGATGGTCATGTGTTCCTCGATACCGGAAGCCCAATTAATGGACAATGCCACTGCGGCAAAATGGATGCCAAGCTCCTTGGCAAGAACCACCTCAGGCACGCAGGTCATACCCACTACATCTCCCCCCAGCCTGGTGTACATACGGATTTCCGCGGGTGTCTCAAAGCGGGGTCCATTTGACGCCACATAAATGGCTTGGTTGCGAATTTTGAGGTTGAATTCGGATGCCAGGGCTAAAACTTTGGCTCCAAGGCTCGGGCAGAAGGGTTGGTCCATGCTGGTATGGGCCAGGCCGCTATCGCCGCCGTCAAAGAAACTGAGGGGGCGGCAACTGGTAAAGTCCAAGAAATCGGTTATCAACGCCAAACCCAAAGGAGGGATTTCGGGGTGGATGGAACCAACTGCATAAGCTGCCAAAACCTGTTGCACGCCCAGCATCTGTAGAGCTTTAATATTGGCGCGGTAGTTAATTTTGTGGGGAGGGGTGGTGTGGTCCAGGCCGTGCCTGGCCAGAAAAACCAGATCCAGCTGCGGGTCTTCACTCAGGAACACCTGGGCAGGCCCGTAAGGCGTTTTAATTATTTCAGGCCGAAAACTGTGGCCGGCAATCTCATAAATGCCGGTGCCAGTAATTATTGCAGATCTCATAGCAGTCCCTTTTCTCCAAAGTAACGTTTGAGGTCATACGGGTTTAGGATACCATATTGTGTGACAACGCCCGAGACCAAATGAGGAGGGGTGATGTCAAAAGCTGGGTAATAGGCATCGATGCTTGGGTCAGTGGTCGGGGTTCCCCGGCACTGCTTCATCTCAAACGGGTCACGTTCCTCAATTTCGATGGAAGCGCGGTCCGGTTTTTTCTTGTCAGCTCCGCCTGAATAAACGAAATAAGGCACACCATGGTAATGCGCGGTAATGGCGTTCTGGAAAGTGCCAATTTTGTTCACTACGTGTCCGTCCAGGGTCACCAGGTCCGCCGCGGTGAAGTACTTTTGAATTTTTCCCTGGGAGAGCACATAAGCGGGCATATTGTCGCCGATAATCTGCACGGGTACGCCGATTTCGTGTACGCTGGGTGCGGTCAGGCGGGCACCTTGCAGGTAAGGCCGGGTTTCAGGGGTGAAAACGTGAATGCGTTTGCCATCACGTTTGGCCAAGGCCAGGCTCATCAGGAAAGAGGTTTCAGCGAAACACATTGTTAACACGCCGTCGCCATCATCAATCAGGCTGGCACCGTATTCACCAACTTTGCCATAGCGTTCGTAATTCTCATCACGGTAATTCTCGATCCAGGTTAAGAGTTGGGCTTCAACATCGGCGCCCTGGTCGATTAATTCATTGGCCAGGCCCATCGTCTTCTCAAGCAGCCTAGCCAGCGAGGTGTTGGTCGGACGGGTTTTGGTAAGTCTTTGACGCGCAGACTCGAGGGCTTCCTTCTGGGTTTGTGCAGATTTACCCGCGCATTGCCTGGCAGCCAGCGCCATTCCATACATGGCAGCGATGGAGGGACCCCCACCCTGGGTGACCATATCTTCAATGGCTCTGGCAACTTCTTCAACCGAAGCGCAGCTGACGAAAACCTTCTCAAACGGGTATTTCCGCCGGTCGCCAATAATTACTTTGCCATCCTGATAGACGGCCACATTTTCGCGCCGCAATAGCCAGGGCAGCATTTGATTGATTTCTAAGGCATTCATGCAGCTCCTAAAAATTCTTGAGACCGGTCAGCTTGCCGTAGCCCATGATGGACAAAGTAACGGAAGCAATCACAAAAATAATGACCAATCCCAGCACAATGTAGTCGGATTTTTGCATTTTTAAGCGCAGGTAATTGGAGCGCTTTTCCTTCGCGCCAAACCCTTTTGATTCCAGTGCCATGGCAAAAATGTTGGTGCTGCGAATGGTGGAGATAAAAACAGGTACCAGCAAGGGTAGGAATTTTTTGATGCGGTCAATCAAGTTGCCTGAATCCAGGTCCAGACCGCGGCTGCGCTGCGCCTGGCTGATAGTTACCGTGCTGGAAGCGATGGTGGGTACCAGGCGCAAGGCAGTTGAGATGGCAAAGCCAACCCGGTAAGGCACGCCCAGCTTAATCAACCCCAACACCAGCTCTTCGTTGCGGGTGGTACTGATGAGCACAACCCCTGCTGAAATCATCAGGACCATCAGCAGCGTCCTGGCGACGCTGTACAAGAAAGACTCTTTATAGATGAACAGGAACCAATGTGTTTGCCCTTTGGCGAAGAAGTTCCACATAACTATACTGAAGAGGCTGAGGATGATCAGCAGCACTCGAATTCGGTAGATATTCTGAAAGGATTTGGATATATACAGTTCCAGGAAAATCAGGAAGGCAACTGGCAACATCCAAATTGGATTCTGAAATAGCAGAATGGCTACGAAGCTCAACAGGAAAATAATGATCTTCGTCCTTGGGTCAAGGCGATGAATAAAGGAATTGTTATCGAGATAAAGTTCGGCATCCATTAGTTTTCCTTGCCTTCCATGCATTTAAGCATCTCTTCAGGATAGAGGAAGGTGTTTCCCAGTTTGTTGCTAAATTCGACAAAATGTGGCGGCCGCAGTGAGGCTGCTTGTAATTCCTCTGCATGGGAGAACACTTCACGCGTGGTTCCCTCAAGCAGGAGTTTGCCATCTTTCATGACGAATACACGTTTGGCGTATTCAGCCACAACCCACATGTGGTGGGTGACGAATATGATGGTGCTGCCATTTTCGTTGAGCTTGCGCACCATGTTCATCATGCTGCGCTGTTCGGCATAGTCAAGTCCTGTCGTGGGTTCGTCCAGGATTAGGATTTCAGGTTTAGCTGCAAGGATGGAAGCCACCGCAACACGCTGACGCCCGCTTTTGGTCAAAGAGAAGGGGTCCAATTCTTCGCAACCAACCAGATCGACGGCCTTAAGGGCATCCAAAACAGTGGCTTTGATTTCTTCCTCAGGAAGTTTGCGCAAACGCGGGCTGAATGCCACCTCGTCAAATACAGTTTCAGAGAAGATTTGGTGGTCAGGGTTCTGGAAGACATAACCCACCTTCTGCCCTAATTTGAAGACACCCTGATCGCGCGTGGGGATGCCGTTCACCGAAACTTCGCCGGCTGTGGGCAAAAAGAGGCCGTTGAAGTGCTTGGCCAGCGTCGTCTTGCCGGAGCCGTTCTGCCCGACGATGGCTACCATATCGCCTTTGAAGATATCCATACTCACGCCGTTCAAGGCTTTCACGGATGAGTTGTAAGAATATTCCAGGTTTTTGCATTGGATGAGAGGTTCTGTCAGCCTAGCCAAGGCAGCCTTCTCATCTGCCACCATTTTCTCGCAGGAAGTCGGGTTCACTTTCCAGCCTTGGGCTTGGAAAGCACGAACGGCTTCATCGGGGGTAAGGGGCAAGTCGCTTGCGCCCATACGTTTGAAGAACTTGGGAATGCCCAGGGGCATTACACCCAGGTTTTCCATCGTGTCCACATCCGTCAGCACTTCACGGGTGGGGCCAATTTTTATAAACTTGCCTTCCTTGATAAGGGCCACCCGATCGGCAAAGAGGGCTTCTTCAGTTTCATGTTCGATGATCATCAGGGTGAGGTCGTCGCGTTTGCAGAGCCGATGGGTAATTTCGAAAACGCCCATCTTGCTGATGGGGTCCAGGTCGGTTGTCGGTTCATCCATCACGAGGATGGCTGGTTTTAGGGCGAGTACTGAGGCAATCGCCAGTTTCTGTTTTTGCCCGCCTGAAAGGGTGGAAGGTGGCCTTCTGCGGAAGGCGTCCAAACCCACGTAATTCAAGTTCTCATCGATGCGGCGTTTGATTTCATCCCATTCTTCAGCAAAATTTTCAGGCCCAAAGGCTACTTCAAGTTCTACATTGGTGGAAAAGAGCTCGGCTTCAAAATCCTGGAAAACCATGCCCACGATTTCTGACATTTGGGCGACACTCTGTTCGCGTGTGTTACGGCCCATCACGTTGATCTCGCCCTTCAATTTGCCATTGAAAAAATGGGGTATCAAACCGTTGATGGTCGAGGCCAATGTGCTCTTACCAGCTTCACTGGGCCCCATAATCACCAAAAACTCGCCCTTGC
>DATIUL010000073.1:0-6171 GCA_035466865.1 Anaerolineaceae bacterium
TAGAGACCAGCAGAGAATGTTGATACGTTCCGGGGGCATTTGCCAATATAAACTGCAATAAGGGGTGGTCCGGACGTGAAAGTTCCATTAATTGCAGGGGTGTCGGTTGGTCAAGCACTTCCGAGTATACAAACTGGAAGAGTAAGGCAAGTGCCCCTGAGGCAAAACCGTTGATGAGGGCAGCCGACCCTAAGGAAACGTAGGCGCTTGTATCCGTATTCAGGTCTCCAAATCTTAGAGAAACCAGCACGGCAACTCCGGCGGCTAAGACACCAAGACCTGCGAGGGCAAAAGAGCTTATGCGTCTGCCTTTACTGATCAAAAGGATGCCACTCAAAGAAGAAAGTAGGTAGTACAAGCTAAGTTCAAGCGTACGGTCTCTTCCAAAAGTCAGTGCAACGGTGAGAACGACTGTAAGGAAGATAGCGATCGGAAAGTTGAAGAGAATACTCAAAGTCATGCCGAAAGCCGCAATGGGGAACAAGTAGGGCACCACCGTGCGGTTGATTACCAGGAAGCGGGGCACCGCCAGGAAAATCAAAAAACTGATTGCTGTTAGGACAATTGGCTTCATTTCGGTGAAACTACGATTGCGATTGGCATAGTAGAACAGATATAGGAGCAAACCAAGCAGAAGAGTAAGAACTGCATAGCGAACCATCAGTTGGCGCAGATCATTCAGTTGGGTCAGGTCGTATTTTTGTAATGCTTCCAGATCGCTGGCCTTGAGTAGTTGACCACGCCGCACGAGCACTTCGCCGGCGATAACCTTCTTAACCACCGGTTGGATCGCATTTGCTGCTTGTTTTCGAGCCTGTTCTGTCAATTCCTGACTATAGATGCTGGTCGGCACTATTAGGGGGGAAACCAAGCCGATAACAACGGAATCCTGATCGGCTGGTAATGTATAGGAAATCAATGCTTTCAAGTTCCCCTGAGCTTGTCCCACACCCGATTCCCTGATGCTGCCACGCAAGACCATCTCGAGCACACGCTCAGATTCCTTGGCTACCGCGGTCCATTCTTCATCAGTAAGATCTAAAATTTTCTCTGAAAGTTCCCGGTTTATGGGCGGCATAGCCAAGTTCGAAAGGTCGCTTACTTTTTGGTTTAAATTTGCAAGCGAATCCTTCCGTACGGTGGTAATGAAGTAAAGTGATTTATCCAGTTGTTCAAGTTTCGCCTTGGCAATTTCAGGGTCAGGCGGCAGGTAAGCTGGCAAAACACTGACAGAAGCCTCTAATCTGGCCTGTTCCGTCAGAACTTGTGATTCATAGGTAAGTGAATAAGGAGCCAATATTTCTGAGTTGGAGACGTCCCCAACTTCGTAGTTGACTGAGTTGTTGCGTAAGAATTCAGGCAGAATTAGGCAAGCAAATATACCAATACAAACCAGGAGCAAGATCAAAAAATGACCAGAATAGCTGGCAGCAGATTTTTTCTTGGTCTGTAAGAAATTCATCTCAATTTGGCTTTTCGAGCAGTGATTTGACAGCCTGGCTGGCCCGTTGACTGGTTGCACGACCATCCAGAGCAGGAACCAGGGCTTTCATGACTTTGCCCATGTCCTTCAGAGAAGTTGCTCCCTGCTCGCTTATGACCTCGCTGACCAGCGCATCCAACTCGCCGTCCGAAAGTTGTTTGGGCAGAAACGTTTCCAGATATTGAATTTCAGCTTTTGTGTCCGCCACAATGTCAGCACGGTTAGCTTTTTCAGCATCGGCAATTGTTTCAACACGGGTTTTGATTTCTTTCTGAATCAAACCCTGCGTTTCCTGGGGGTCAAGTTTTGAACCCTTATTCACTTCCAACAATTTTCCGGCTGACATCAACATGCGCAGAACGCGCTTTTTTACTTCATCATGCTCCTTCATGGCCGCATGCAGTAGATCCTGAAAATTCAATGTGTTATCCATAAGCTTATTATAAAACACCTCACGCGGCATTCCCAAATATGAAAGAACTCAATTAGGGGATGATCGTAATGAGGTGTTTGACTGCTTCAAAGATAGACTCGCCGATACCTGGCACTTCCATCAGGTCTTCAAGTGATTGGAATCTACCATGGTCATTGCGGTATGTAAGAATGGCTTGCGCCTTTAGTTCACCAATTTGTGGCAAAGCCATCAATTGGTCAGCAGTGGCGGTATTGATATCCAGCAAATTGTTTAATCCTAAAATCCCATTAACAGTGGTCGAATTTTGGGTATTTGTGGTTGGAATGGTAACTTTTTGACCGTCCTTGAGGATCATGGCTAAATTCAATTTACTCAGGTCAGCCTCTGCTGTTTTACCGCCGGCAATGTCTATTGCATCCACAAGATGAATACCTTCAGGCAGATCGTAAACACCCGGCCGATTAACCGCACCGGCCAATTCCACCTTTATTGTTTTGACTTCCGGGGTTGAATTTCCTCCAGACTTAGGCGTAACGGTAACCAAAGGGATTGGAGTCCCTCGTTGAGGAAGAATAAGAAGCAGGATCATCCCTGCAAATAGCAATCCAAGCAAGATTCCAAGCAGAATATGTTGCCAGGGTTTCATATTTACGAGGGGTTATCTTCTTTCGTTAGCATCAGCTTGAACGCGTTGATGGATACTTCAAGCATATCCAGGCTGGGTTGACGGGTTGAGAGTTTTTGTAGCCAGAGATTGGGTTGCATGATGGCTTTAACAAATTTCGATTTGTCCATGTTTTTTGCTGCCCACTGTATGTATTCATAAGCAATTCCAGCAATTATCGGGAGCATGATAACCCGCGAGGCTAACCGCAATAAGATGGAAAGAGGGCCCAGCAAGGCAAAGACAAAGGTGGAAATCACTAGAAAGGTAAGCAAAAAGGATGTGCCACAACGTGGATGGCAAGTGCTCATCCTGGCGACTTCTTCGGGAATCAGTTCCACCCTGGCTTCGTAGGCATTGATAGTCTTATGCTCCGCACCATGGTACATAAACGTGCGCTTGATTTCTGCCATCCTCCCGACCAGGACAAGATAGATAATCAAGACTGTCAATCGTATAAGACCCTCAATGACATTCCCCCACCAGACACCCAGGTTGAAAGCCTGATCCAACTTACCAGCAACAAATGCTGGAAGGATAAAAAAGAGGATTACCGCCATGGAGAGCGAAAAGAGCAATGTGAAGAATAGCGAGCTGCCTTCCAACTTTTCATCTTCACCAGTCTGATAATTGGCGGCTTTGGTGAGCATACGGGTGCCAAGCCCAAGAGCATCCCACAACCCAATGATGCCTCGGAGGAATGGGATCCTCATGAGTTTACTTTGATAAAGCGGGGGCAGGTTTTCCTGATAAGTGACAATACTCCCATCGGGTTTTCGGCAAGCCATGGCGAGGTTCTTCTTCCCTCGCATCATCACCCCTTCAATAACAGCCTGTCCACCATAGGAAGGAAGGCGCAGTTTCGCTTCAATTTGTGCCATCATTAAGCCCGATAACTTTCCAGAAAGCGGATAAATGCCTGGATGCCAAGTTTCCACACAGTCATATTTTGGTGTTCATTAGGGGAGTGAATCTGATCATCCGGCAAGCCGAAGCCAGTCAACAGTGATTTAACACCCAGGGCATTTTGCATGGTGGTGGCAACAGGGATGCTGCCGCCTTCACGCCGGTAGGTGACCGGCCGTCTCCAGGTCTCTTCCAAGGCTTTGACCAGTTGGGCTGAACCAGGCGCGTCACTTGCCAGGTAAGCTGGACTTCCGGAGTGTTTGTAGAAAGTTGCTCGGACTGTATCGGGCACCAGGCTGGCGATGTAACGTTGGGCTTTCATGTAGATGATTTCAGGATCCTGATCGGGCACCAGGCGGCAGGAAATCTTAGCTTTCGCGTAAGCTGGAATAATGGTTTTTGCGCCCTCCCCGATGAAACCGGAATAGAGGCCATTAACATCCAGGGTAGGCCTCGCCCCAGCTCTTTCGTTTGAGGTATAACCAGCCTCACCAAATAGCTTGGGAGAACCCGAAACCTGCAAAAAGCCTTCATCCGCACTTTTATGAGATGCCAGCTTTTTTCGCTCAATTTCGTCAAGTGGAAGAACTTCATCGTAGAAACCAGGGATGGCAATCGATCCATCCGGGTTGTGCAGTTTGGCGATTATTTCAGCGAGTACATTGGCTGGGTTGGCGACCACGCCTCCGAAGAGTCCTGAGTGCAGGTCGGCTTGTGGGCCATCAATACGCAGTTCGAAATAAATCATGCCACGTAATCCGTAGGTGAGCGTTGGCATATCCTTGGAAATCATCCCGGCATCTGGGTTTAGAACTATGTCGCACGCCAGCAATTCTTTATGGCTGTGAATGAAGGAGTCAAGGCTCGGGGAACCTATTTCCTCTTCACCCTCCAGTAAAAATTTGACGTTTATTGGCAAACCACCCGTTTTGAGCAAAGCTTCCACGGCAAAAATCGTCGCCATAAGCTGCCCCTTCATATCAGAGGCACCTCGCGCATACAAATTGTTGTTCACGAGCGTGGGGGTGAAGGCTTCAGTCCGCCATTCATTGATTGGATCTGCCGGCTGAACATCGTAATGGCTATAAATTAGCAGTGTTTTTGCGGAAGGGCCGGCTTTAATGAATTCGGCATATAAGATGGGGTGCACCTTAGTCTTAAAGGTTTGGACTTTATCAGCACCTAAACCCTTCAAATATTCCGCGAGGTAATCGCAGGCAGCCTGGATATCCGCTTTTTTCTCTGGGTCTGTTGAAACTGAGGGAATCTTCAACAATGTGAATAAATCATTCAACTTTTCGTTGTAGTTTGCGTCGAACCAGTTTAATTCGGTTTGTAAGTTTTCCATTATAAAATGCCCTCGTTGTAAAAGATTCTAATTATTATATGCCAATCAAGCTTCATTCATGATAGCATTTATTTGTTATCATCAATTTGGAGAATTTCATTTCATGGAAAAAGAACATCGAAAATTAATCATTATCGGCTCGGGTCCTGCAGGTCTCGCAGCTGGGATTTACGCTGCACGGGCAGAGCTGAACCCGTTGCTTTTCAGTGGTATGGTACTTTACGGCCAGGCTTCAGTAACCGAGACAATCGAAAACTACCCAGGCTTTCCCAAGGGAATTGGCGGTAATGACCTGGGGGCAACCTTCCAGGAGCAAGCCGAGAGATTTGGAACTGAGATTGAGTACAAGCAAGTCGATTGCCTAAATTTGGATGCCAGACCATTTGAGGTGTCAACTTATGGCAAAGAGTACACTGCCGACTCGATTATTTTAGCGACCGGTGCGGATTCTCGAAAGTTGGAAGTTCCTGGCGAAATTGAATACACTGGCAGGGGTGTGTCCTACTGTGCTACATGCGATGGCTGGTTCTATAAGGAAAAAGATATTCATGTTGTTGGAGGTGGTGATAGCGCCCTAGAAGAAGCTATCTTTCTAACTCGATTTGCCCGCAGTGTCACCATTATCCATCGCCGGGATTCTTTACGCGCTGGGGTATTACTGGAAAAACGTGCCCGTAAGGAACCCAAGATCAGATTTATTTGGAACTCAGTTGTCAAAGAAATCGTCGGTGAAGAGAAAATTACCAGCTTGGTGATTGAGGATACTAAAACGCAAGAAATCAAGACCATTCCAAGCGATGGTGTTTTCATTTTTATTGGCCATAACCCGAACTCTGATCTTTTCAAGCACCAATTGGCGATGTCGGAAGATGGGACTGTGCTTGTGGATAAGACTTACCAGACAAGTATCCCAGGTGTTTTTGCTGCTGGAGAGATTTGCGATCCTTACTTCAGGCAAGTCATTACCTCTGCAGGAATGGGTGCCGCAGCAGCCATTTCTGCCGTGCGCTACCTTGAAGAGGTTGCTTGCACTACCCCTTAAGATCGGGTACCAACCAGTTTATGCAACTAGTTAAACTACAAAACAGCCTCCAGACTTGGAGGTTGTTTTAATTATGTTGTGACTCTTTGAATGTTGTTGCCATGTTAAAAAAAGCACGTTCACTCATAGTATCCGGCTAGAAAAGCCTGCATCGCCTTTTCACCAGCCAGCACCGCCAGCGTGGCTGTATTCTCCATGGCTTCTTTGAGCGGCATTGCTTTGGTCTGAATTTCAATGACGGTGTCTATGCCGGCTTCAGATGCCTCGTTCAGGCTGATTTCCCGGCTTCCGACGATGGCGATGACAGGTAAGC
>DATIUL010000074.1:0-4687 GCA_035466865.1 Anaerolineaceae bacterium
AGGTAAGGTCAAATTTACTATGGCAATCATTGCTCTTGGTATGCTGGTTATCCTGGCAGCTTGTAACATACCCGGTGTAGCAACCAAGACCAATGAACAATACGTTCAAGAGGCTATGCAAACTTTGCAAGCCAAATCAACAGAAAGCTTTTTTGCGACGGCCATTGCTCAAATGACAGAAGTCGCTAAACCGGTTACGGCTACTGGGGCCGCCTCGACGGTTGTCGTTACCGCCACACCTGCTGCCCAAACCACGCCACCTCTCCAGGTGATTACCGTGGTGGCGACACCTACAACTGGTTCTACGGTTCCAACAGTGGTGATCCTACCGCAACCCACTTCCACCCCAAAACCTGTACCGTGCCTTCGGGCTGAATTTGTTACAGATATTACCGTACCTGATGGCACAAAATATGCGCCAGGAACCGCCTTCAATAAAGTCTGGCGGCTAAAGAATACTGGAACATGCAGCTGGGATACGCGTTTTGATATCGCCTTTGACAGTGGCGATCAGATGAGCGCACCTAAATTTGGCGATCTATCGGCAGTAATCAAACCAGGTCAAATGGTAGATTTCTCAGTACCGATGGTTGCTCCTGCAACAGCTGGCGACTATTTAGGCAAATGGATGCTTGTTAACCAGGATGGTGTGCGGTTCGGTGTCGGTGATGAGGGCAAGAACCCCGTCTGGGTGGCCATCAAAGTGACTGGTTCTGCCAGCGCAAATGGAGAAATATTCAGCTTTGCGGAACGAGCTGGAGAAGCAAAATGGAGCACCGGTGCCGGGGCTCTCACCTTCCCCGGGAAAGCTGGCGACTATGCCAAAGGTTATGTGCTGGTCGATACAACACCTGCCCGTGAAGATGGTGGAAATGATGATGAACCCGGATTAATAACTGTGCCGAACAACTCAGGTTCAATTTACATCATTGGTATCTACCCCGATTTCGTTGTAAAGTCCGGTGATGTATTCCAGGCAACGATAATGTGCGAAGGCGGGGCGACTAAGTGTAGCGTGGATTTGGGCTTGAATTACCGTATCGGTGACAGCGGGACCATGACCAACTTGGGCGTTTGGGATCAAACCTATGATGGCATAATAAATACGGTCAAGGTCGACCTCTCAGCCCTGGCTGGCCAAAAGGTCCAATTTATTCTGGCTGCCAGGCAAGGTAATTCGACTGAGCAGATGAATGCCTTGTGGTTGCACCCGGCCATTTATAGACCATAATTACCGATTTGTTGATGAAGGAGGCTTATAAACAGCCTCCTTTTTTTTGGACCTCTTTCAGTAGGTAATGATGGGAGCCGTAAGTGATAGAATCAGCGCAGAAAAATTGATGAAAGTTGAGGAATGTTATATGCACAGAAAACCCATGGTCGCCGGCAATTGGAAGATGAACAAAACGATCTATGAAACCCGTGATCTTCTCAAGGAAATCAAACCCCTTGTTGAAAAAATTGAGGATGTGACAGTAGTGGTTTGCCCACCTTTTGTAGGATTGGGAATCGCGAAACGCGAACTCGAAAACAGCCAGATTCGCATTGGTGCTCAGAACATGCACTGGGAATCCTCTGGTGCTTTCACGGGCGAAATTTCAGCAGGTATGCTTGAAGATCTGGCAGAGTACGTCATCATTGGTCATTCCGAACGTCGTGCTTTGTTTGGTGAAACCGATGAGACCGTGAATAAGAAAGTGCTGGCGGCTTTTAAGCACGGACTTAAAGTCATTATGTGCGTAGGCGAAACCCTGGAAGAAAATCAGGCCGGAGCAACCTCCGAAGTGGTTTCAAGGCAGGTAAGGGAAGGTTTGAAATCTGTCACAGCTGAACAAGCAGAAGCGTTGACGATTGCCTACGAACCAGTGTGGGCTATCGGTACTGGCCTGGCAGCCACACCAGAAGGTGCCAATGATGTGCACAAGAAAGTCATCCGTCCCATTTTAAGGGATCTGTTTGGCAAAGACCTTGGGGATGGCATGCTCATCCTCTACGGCGGTTCCGTCAATGATAAAAATGCCCGCGAACTTTTTGGGCAGTCTGATATTGATGGCGGTTTGATTGGTGGCGCAAGTTTGAAATCGGCCAGTTTCGCGGCGATTGTTGAAGCGGCGAGATAAGTGAATTTATAACTATTGAGCAGGTGGCATCGCCACCTGCTTTTTATTTTCCGGTAATGCTGCTCGCTCCGTAATAGCCAGCCGTACAGGTGTTTACCCAATCTTCTTTTTCAAGCTGCAGATCAGGCAATCCATAACGGCTTTCCAAGCCAGGGATCATCAGATCTCGCTTTCCTGCCGCTAATTCTGCCCGGATGAGGGCATCGCGTGCATCCCAACGCTGGGCATAATCAACCAAAGCGGGTAATGATTTAATTAAGCTAGTCACCAAAGTAAAAGAGAGTACAACAACCAGGACTAAAAGAAAGTAAGGTGTGCCGGAGATCAATCTTTGAAAATTCCGAGAATTCTTGCCGCTTGAGGCGTCGACCGGCAGTCGGGCCCCAATCAATACCCCAGTCATGAGGATTGTCAAAATGGCAAAGAAATATGGAACAATGACGATGCGGTCATCGGGATATGCTTTCATCAGGTACGCCACAGCGGCACAGACCCCTGAGCCAATCAAGAAGTTCACAAGAGCGGCCGCAATAAACCAGCTGCGCATAGGTGAGGGGAGTTGCGGGGAAGCGATTAGAGAAGACCTGCGACGGGCATTGAAACCAAGATACATTCCGATAAACGTACAAACCAGGACCCAAGGAAAACCATAGATAAACAATCGGCCGTAAAGGTGGGCAACATTACGCAGCGTTAGGCCTGCCAATTGCCAAATTCCAGGCCTATCTGGCAAGATGCCGGCTCTCACCTGGTTACCTGGTGCCAGGAGTTCGATCAGGAATCCAAATAGCGCGGCAAAGGCGGCAAAGACAAGAACGACGCAAATGCCTTTTCTGCGAGGGTTTTTGAGAAAAAGGCATATTATGACTAAGGAGGTCCAAAACGTAAGGTTGGCAATGCTTGCACTCTCCGAAAAACCAGCCGAGAGCAATGTCGAAATACCCAAAAACAGGGCTTTGGGCACAGTAAACCTGGTTTGTAGAATATTTAACACTAATAAGAGGGACAGGCTCGTAAAAAATATTGGCAAGATGTAGTTCACAAAGCCATCGCGCCAGTACAGATCCTGATAGAGATTGGGGGCGGTCTTAAAAAGAATAATCAAGAAAACAACAGATAGGACTTGGCTTTCAATCCAGCCGATTTTGAAATTGAGCAGTTGTCCACCCTCTTTGAATGTTCGGCTGAGTACAAAGACCCAAAGGAGCAAAACGATAGTGACCAACAGGCCAAAAAACTGCGGGGGGATCCTCGAGATATAGAAAGTTGAAGCAATGTAGGCAAAACGCCCTGACCAGTTGGTGTAAACTGAATTGAAAAAGCTGGTGAAGCCTGCGTTTTGCGCTCCAGCGTTCATGCAGTAATCATCTGCCATGAAGCGCGCGTAAAAAGCAGGAATTATCACTGCCGCCAGGGCCAAACAAAGGAGAATCAGGCTAGCGGTTAGGACGCGTTTATTTTTCAATTGATAACTTGGCTGCACTGGGTTGGTTAGCATGATGTCTGATGTAAATTATATCGTGCTGCAGCCTTACCCGAGAATTAACAGAAAAATTTGGGTAACAAGCAATTAACGCGGACTCTGCAACATTTTTTGAAGATTGACAACCGTAACTTGGGAGCTTTGTTTGCTCAGCTGGGTTACTTGATTGTCTATCGACAGGGGCTTTGAGTGTGCTGATTCCCTGTATTGTTGAAAAGAGGTTACCATTTTTTCAATAGACTCAGTTTGTTCAATCAATGGTGTAGAGGTATAGGAAATACTGAAAATAAGGATTGAATCTGAAAGGCCTTGCAGTCCTTTCGGATCGGTCTCCTGGTAAGCCACTCCACTTGGAAGCAGTTGGATATCCACCCTGAAATACCCTGATTCTGGTAGGGTGAAGCCCAATTCTTCAAAACTGCCGTCTGGGCTGATAGAAATGCCAGAATCCACTTCCCCCGCTTGTGGGCTGAAAGCCCCCTGGAAGTACAAATGTTCCGCATCATGATGCACGATGTCAATAATTTTTGCCCCAATGGTCAGGTGGGCCAGGGAGGCCAAGCCAGTGGCTGCCGCGCACACACCCCCAGCAGGCGCTGTGATTCCAGAAGCCAGGGCACCAACTTTGTACTCCTGAAACGCGTCATAAGAACCAAATCCAAAAGCCCTGAGAACCGAGATGTATGAACCAGCCCGAAAACCCAAATGCCGGTCCTGATAGGCGGATAGCTGCCCAAGTGCCAAGAGAATGTTTTCGACTTTGTTTGGGTAAATGTCGTTTGCGCCTGCTATATAGGTTACAACCGGGCTCAGACGCACATTCTTTTTGACATAGTCCACCTCAGTCATCACTGAACTGGACCCTAACAATAAGATACCCAGGAATTTACCCCCGTAAGTATTTGCCAACAGTCCATACGTACTGGCTTTCGACCCGGCATCGACCAGTTTATAGGTTTCGGCAATTTCAAAACTCATACCTGGAGAAATGGGAACTTCCAGACTTTCTGCGGTCATATTGACAGAAAAATCTTCAAGTATCGGAACCAGGTATAGAACGGTATCCTTCACCGTCAGAACTGTT
>DATIUL010000075.1:0-1849 GCA_035466865.1 Anaerolineaceae bacterium
AACATAATCAGCCAGTCTTTTTGTATGCTGTAAGGCAAATCCGGATAGTAGATTAGGGATGCTATGCGTGTTGGAGGAAATGAAGTAAACAGGGCGTTCAAGAATATCTGGGTAATGTTTTTCGATGGCTTCCCACCAATGCTCTGTGGCCTGGCGATAATCGTTCAGGGAACCGCTGAGTAATTGCACGGTAAAATCAGCCCGTTTAGCCGCAATGGTTTGCAGGAAATACTTGAAGTTTGGCCCTGTTGCTGCGTACAAACGCGCAAGCTCTTCCTCACTGATACCAATTTTGACGCTGAGAGCATGGAAGGTTTCTGCCTTGCTGGGGTTTGCATCGTTGATCAACTTTTTCGGAACCCCACCCAGTATGTTGTGTAGTTTATTCCATTCGATCTGGAACGCTGTCAGTGAAGGGACAACATCATCAATATCTGACCGCGAGGCAATGAAACAAGCTAAAGTATCTTTACCATTGAAATAGCAGCGCCTTCGGCGGGCTTTGGCAGATACTTCCTGCCACTCTTCTACGTGGCCATAACCAAAATGCACAAAATTGGAGGCGGTCTGTCCCAAAACAAATTTATGCGCTTCAAAAACGCAGTCCGGTAGACGCAGCAAACTGTAGACGAAAGCGGAGATATCCACCTTATTTTCACGCGCAAGGGTATGTAAAGAAGAATTCATGCCGGCATGCACTTCCTCGAGGGAGCGGATACGCACTTCGTTTGAAGAGCGCAACAGCGAGTAGATGGTGCGCAAGTAAAGTTCAATTTCTTCTGACGAGCGAATCGGGACAGTTCTTTCCATTTTTATCTCCTGCGCTGATTTTAACATAGTGGCGTTAACATTTCAGCGCGTTTATAATAGTTTTATTATGCTATATCTGGTCTCAACCCCTATTGGCAACCTCGGCGATATGAGTTTTCGTGCAGTTGAGGTGCTTAAGTCAGTAAATCTCATTGCCTCTGAAGACACCCGTAAAACCAGTATCTTGCTTAAACATTTTGAGATTTCCAAGCCACAGGTTGTTTTCAACAAGATCAACGAGGCCAAAGCGGTTCCCAAACTAATTGAGAAATTGAAAAGTGGGGTGGATATTGCCCTGGTTACTTCCGCCGGCACCCCGGCTATATCTGACCCGGGTTATTCGCTGGCCAAAGCCGCCATCGATGCAGGGATAGCTATCAGCGCCATTCCTGGCCCGAGCGCTGTGGTGATGGCTTTAACACTTTCCGGATTGCCTTTGCACAGTTTCACCTTCAGGGGTTTTGCACCGAACAAAGAGGGACCACGCAAGACTTTCCTTATGTTGGATTTAACTTCTCCCCATACACTGGTTTTTTACGAAAGCCCGTTCCGGCTCATGGATTTTCTGAAAAGCGCTCAGGAGGTTTACGGTGACCGCGAAGCGGTTGTGGCCAACGACCTTACCAAGATGTTTGAAAAAGTTTACCGCGGGCGTTTGAGTGATCTACAAACCCAGCTGCAAACGGAACGTATCCAGGGCGAATATGTAGTTTGCATTGAAGGTTTTCAGGAGCTTAAAGTAAAAGTACAGCGGAACAAGTACCCAAAGACTAAAGCTTCAGAGGATTAAGATCTTTCAGATCTGAATAACCATCCAAATTTTCGGATTTCTTCAATAAGGCGATCACCCGATAGGTGACCGGTGTCATGAGCACTTCTACCAGCACCTTGAAGATGTAGTTGGTAATGACCAGGGTCCAAAAAAGCTCCCAGGGAAACACTTTGGTTAAGCTGGCAACGAGAATGAATACCAAAGAATCCAAAATTTCACCTACGATGGTGGAACTGATTGTACGGGCCCAAAGCAATTTACCTTTAG
>DATIUL010000076.1:0-3470 GCA_035466865.1 Anaerolineaceae bacterium
GGCTTCAATGCCTTTGACTACCCCAAGCGCGATTATCAGGCCGGTGAGCAACAGAACAACCCACTGCCAAATGAGCGATTGGACTGGGCTGGTCACCAAATCAGTAAAGATTTTTCCATTAATTGCTGGGTCCGTGGATAGTTTGCCGAGAGTAATAGCTTTGCCGATATATGCCACAACCCATCCAGCCACCTCAGAGTAAAAGGCCATAATCAAAAAGGCAGCCAAAATGCCACTTGCTCCGATGATCCACCAGGCACTTTTAGGTGCCAGTTTTTGCATCGTTCCAATCACGTCTTTGCGCCCCTCACGTCCCATGGCATGCTCAGCGAGCATAACTGGAAGCCCAAGCACCAACGTACATAACAGGTAGATAAGGATGAAGGCAGCTCCCCCATTCAAGCCTGCCAGGGCTGGAAACTTCCAAATGTTACCGAGGCCCACAGCAGAGCCTAAAGTAACCAGCAGAACCCCCAGCTTAGTGGTAAATTCGCGGTTTTCGGGAGTTTTCGTCTTGCTCACTACATTTTCTTTATTCATAATGACAGTCTCCTTAGCAAATTAGGTATAAAAAAACCCCGGTTTTGGGTTCCGGGGTTTCATTTCTGAGGTAAGACTAAAAAAACCGGACCCGTTGGTTAGGTTTGGCGTAAAGAAGCCAGGAAATAGCGATTTGGGGGAGGTTTTTATTCTGAATGAATTGCATGACTTATTTTATCTTTCTCAACTTTCTTGCATAGGTCGTAGACAACTCCTTAACCCATTATTAACCTACGAAGATTGTTATTCCTTATGCGCTTACAGAAATCAAATAATTGCACTGTAAAAATAGGTATAATCTTTTGAGGAGTAATCTATGGCAACTATTTGGGTGATCGTCCAATTTATTATTGTGCTCGGGGTCCTGGTGGTAATTCACGAGGCCGGGCACGCTTTGGCTTCTACAGCCTTGGGTATCCATGTCGAAGAATTCGGCTTTGGATTGCCCCCAAAATTGCTGAAACTCGGCACAATTAAGGGTACGGATATCACGCTGAATGCCATTCCGTTTGGCGGATTTGTTCGCCCCAAGGGTGAAGCAGACGAGACTGTGCCGGATGGCATGGCCGCCGCGGCTCCCTGGAAGCGTCTGATAGTCCTCCTCGCGGGGGTAACCATGAACTTTATTCTGGGCCTCACGGTCCTGATTATCATGTACGCTGCCGCTGGTAAACCAATTGCCAATAAGATCCTGGTCTATCAGACTTCGCCAAACACACCAGCGGCCACTTACCTCCAACCCAATGATCAATTGCTCAGTATTAATGGCAAAACATTGAACAGCATCACTGAAATGCAAGACATTATCAAAGCCAATGCTGGCACCGAGGTTGAGATTACCCTCATTCGTAACGGACAAACCATGAGCGTGCGCCTGACGCCGCGGGTAAACCCGCCTGCAAATGAAGGTGCGGTTGGTTTCGCGCCCATGAACCCCAACGGACCGGTAACTTTTGGTGAAGCTGCCCGTTCCGGCTGGCAAGACTTTACCGGTTTTTTCAAACAAATCTTCGGGCTCTTTGGCCGCCTTTTCACCGGGAATACAGACCCAACGACTGACCGTGTTGCTGGAATAAAAGGTATGTTCGACATGTTCAGCTATTTCAACACAATGGATAATAATCTACCGGC
Organism: Anaerolineaceae bacterium; assembly: GCA_035466865.1. Taxonomy (GTDB): domain Bacteria; phylum Chloroflexota; class Anaerolineae; order Anaerolineales; family Anaerolineaceae; genus Mesolinea. Next base: position 1,672 of record DATIUL010000076.1, read on the forward strand.
CAGCGCGAATATTCAGGCGCCCATTTACCGCCTGGCCTTTGTTGGTATGGTTTCGACCAGCCTGGGCCTGATGAACGTTCTCCCTATCCCACCCCTCGATGGTGGGCAGATCTTGTTACTTTTACCCGAACTGCTTTTCAAAAAGAAATTCCCCCAGAAAATTGCCAACGCCATTAACAGCGTGATGATGCTCTTGATGCTCGCGCTAATGGCTTACTTGTTGATGATGGATTTTATAAACCCGGTCGTTTTACCTTAATTGGAGCAAAGAATGCAAACTGTTTCACCCATTCCCCAACTTACCGAAGCACTGTTGGATCCCAAACCTTTTCCAGCCAAGTTACTGTACCTGTTTTCGGATTTATTACCTGAAGACCACCGCGAATTGGCCAAACTGTGGCCTCGTATTCCACTTGAGAGACGCCGCAACCTGCTTAAAGACCTGGTTGAGTTAAATGACAGCGATTTTCTCTACGATTTTGATGCAGTCGGTCGAACAGCACTGGAAGACGAAGATGTGGACGTTGTTTGCGGAGGCATCGACCTCCTTTTTACTACCGAAGATAAGCAGTTGATTCCTTTGTATCTCCATCTTCTACGAGATCAGAAACGTAATGAACTGATCAGGGCAGCTGCCGCCAATGCATTGGGACCCTACGTCTATTTCGGAGAGATGGAAGATCTGCCCGAGAATAAACTGCACGAAATCGAAGAAGCACTGCTCAAAGCCTACGCGGAAGACCCGTCTGAACACGTTCGCCGACGCGCCCTCGAATCCATGGGCTACTCTTCTCGGGAGGAAGTTCCCGCCATGATCCGCAAAGCTGTCGACCATGTGGACCCCAAGTGGGTGGAAAGCGGTCTTTTTGCGATCGGACGCTCAGCGGACGACCAGTGGGAAGAGCATATTTTGGAACATCTTGACGACCCCGACCATGAAATCCGCTTGCAAGCCATCCATGCTGCTGGTGGCGTGGGATTAAGCGCCGCCCGGGCACCCCTGCTGAAGTTGATCTCTCCCAAAGCCGATGTCGAATTCAGGAAGGAAGCCATCTGGGCTCTCTCCCAAATTGGCGGCGAAGGTGTAGAAGAAGCTTTTATGCGTTTACAAAACCTTTCAGATGATGATGAAGAACTTAACCTTCTTGAAGAAGCTGTGGATACCTTAAACTTCGTCAACGATGGTGGCCTCTATGAGATGCTGGATGTTGAAGAGGAAGATTTGGAAAAAATCGCCCATGGGCACTCTGACAGCATTGAAGAGACCGATGAGGAAATTGAACATCCTGATTATGCAGAATGGGAAAAGTATCTCGACGAAGATGGGGAATTCGCCGACGATGACGATGATGATGAAGACGCGCTTTACTTCGAAGATGAAGAGGACGAAGACCCTCTTGACGAAGACCGCTAAGCTCGCGGGATAAACGTAATGGATATGCGGTTGCAAGCCTTTGTAAGTGGTCGCGTGCAAGGCGTAGGCTACCGCTTTTTTGTTTACGAACACGCCAGTTCCCTCGGTTTGACCGGTTGGGTACGTAACCTCAAAGACGGCAACGTGGAAGTAGTGGCTGAAGGCTCTACGGAAGCATTGGAAACCTTACTGGCTGAGTTGGAGCGTGGGCCAGGTGGCTCCAGGGTGAGCGAAGTGAAAACCAATTGGTCCGCCGCGTCTGCGGAATTTTATTTGTTTTCCATAGAACATTGTTAATCTGATCGTTGGACAGGATCAACAAAAGAAACCCGAACCATGACCCTTGAAACTAAAACCAAATACGAAAAATCTTGCGGAGCGGTGA
>DATIUL010000077.1:0-7919 GCA_035466865.1 Anaerolineaceae bacterium
TTCAACAAACCTGCAATGCGTATGAGCATCCCCAGGCGGGTTTTCCGCAGGTCTTCATCTTCAGCCATTACGAGTACCTTGCCAAAGAATGTGTTAATCGGTTCCCTTAATCCATTGACCTCAGCAAGAGCGGTTTCGAAAGACTCCTCTCGTTTTAGCTGTTCTTCTGCTTTTTGTAGGGCAGAATAGAGGGCCTTCTCCTCCAATTCAACCATCTTTTCCGGATGAACAGGGAAGTCCCCTGCCAGATCGCGGGTGATGCGTACCGTGCGGCTATACGCAGGCAACAAATCTGTCCATTCAGGCTTTGTAAGCCATCTGTTCAAAGTTTCAGCATTCGCGCTCGCCCGCGCAGGATTTAGCGGGTTGGCTTTGATGACGGCTTCCACCACATCATAGCGCAAGCCTTTTTCAAGCAGTAAACCTCGCAAGCGGCCAACAATGAACTCTTCCACAGCGTTTTGAGTTTCGATTGTGAATTTAAACGGCAGGTTTTGGCCAGCCTCTCGTAGACCTGGTTTAAGGTCAAAATCAAGTCCTTTCCCAATCAAGAGTTGGCAAAGCCCCATCGCCGTGCGCCGCAAGGCAAAGGGGTCCTTGTTTCCGGTCGGGGCAAGGCCGGCAGCAAAAAGACCGGCAATCGAATCCATACGGTCGGCAATACCTACCACCAGACCGGCTTTGGTACTTGGAAGCGCATCTCCACTAAATCGAGGCAAATAGTGTTCAAAGATGCCTTCAGCCACGGCCTGGCTTTCTCCGGAATTGAGGGCATAGTATTTGCCCATCACGCCCTGAAGTTCTGTCATCTCCACCACCATGGCGCTGGCCAGATCGGCCTTGGCTAACTGGGCTACCCGGCCACTGATTTCCAGTTCTGCTGTGTTCAAGGCGAGGTCTTTACCCAGATAATCCACCAATCTGGCAATGCGATGGGTCTTATCCAGCATGGTTCCGAGTTGCTTTTGGAAGGTAAGTTGGTCAAGGGCAGGCACTAAATCGGAAATTTTCTTTTCCGCGTCCTGCTTCACAAAGAATTCGGCATCCGCAAAACGAGCATGCACGACCTGTAAATTACCATCGGCCACGATATCGGCGTAGCTTTCATCCCCGTTACGCACGAGCACAAAATGGTTCATCAGCTTGCCTTGCATGCCGAGTACAGGGAAGTAACGCTGGTGTTTTTTCATCACTCCAATCAAAACCTCGGCTGGTAGTGATTGTAAATAGCGTTCATCAAAGGTGCCCAGGATAGCCGTGGGTCTTTCCACCAGGTTGGAGACTTCATCCAGCAATGCGCCATCCTCAGGCAATTGGCCGCCAAGTTGAGCTGCTATTGCCTGGGCTTGTGCCCAAATTATGCTTTTACGCGTTGACGGGTCGAGGATGATACCTTCACTTGAAAGGTAGGTGTCGTAATCCTGTATGGAATTTACTTCTTTATCTGTAGGCTTCGAGAAACGTAAACCCCGGGTTGTGTTGCTACTTTCAACCCCGGCAAAACTGATTGGGAGCACCTGGCTTCCAAAAAGGGCCAATAGCCAGCGCACAGGCCGGGAGAAAGCCACGCCGGTGCTGTTCCAGCGCATGGACTTGGTAAAGCGAATTTCACTATAAAGTGCAGGTAGTTTCTCAGCCAGAATTTGGGCAGCCGTCAGGCCTTTTTCCTCAAGTTCAACTACTACATAATTGTCTTTTACTTGAAGGCTGCTTAGTTCTATCCCACGGCTGCGGGCAAAACCTTCAGCCGCCTTGGTCGGGTGGCCTTGCGCGTCAAACGCGCGGTCGGCCGGAGGGCCTTTGACCTCAACTTTACGATCCGCTTGTTGGGTTTGCAGGCCAAATACTTTAGCCACCAACCGGCGGGGGGTGCCTTCAACCTTTAATATGCTATATGCCAGGCGGGATTCGCTCAATAATTTGTTGAGCAGTTCGCCAAATTGTGCCAAACCACTTTCCAGATCCGCTACAGGTAGTTCTTCTGTCCCGATTTCAAGCAAAAGGTCAGCCTTGTCGGTTTGCAGGTTCGGCAGCGCATGCACCATGGGTTGTGCTTGTTTTTCTGTGCTTGAGAGCCAGGGAAATTCCAATTCCTGGCGCTGGGCCAGATAGGCTTCAGAAACCTTGCGTGAAAGTTCACGCATCCTACCGAAAAGGGCCATGCGCTCCGTATACGAAACCGCACCTCGGGTATCCATGATGTTGAAGATGTGCGAGCATTTGATAACATTGTCGTAAGCTGGCAGCACAAGCCCTTTTTCGAGCGCAAGTTCGGCTTCTGCCTGATGCAAAGAAAAGAGCTGCCGCAAGCGCTGAACGTCGGCAACTTCAAAGTAATAAGTGGAATGTTCCCTTTCCGCGACCTGGAAAATATCTCCATAACTGCGTTCGGAACTCCATTGAATATCCTTGAAATGGCGCACACGCTGCAGGGTCATGGCGATGCGTTCAAGCCCATAGGTAATCTCAACAGCGGGGACCTCCAGCTGTACGCCGCCAGATTGTTGGAAGTAAGTGAATTGGGTAATTTCCTGGCCATCCAGCCACACTTCCCATCCCAGCCCCCAGGCGGAAAGCGCAGGGCTTTCCCAGTTGTCTTCCACAAAGCGGATATCGTGTTCTTCGGGTTTAATACCGATGGCTTCCAACGATTTCAGGTAGATTTCTTGCGGATTGCCCGGGTCCGGTTTAAGAATCACCTGGAATTGATGATGCTGCTGCAAGCGGTTCGGGTTGATGCCGTAACGGCCATCATCCGGACGCACCGAGGGTTCAACGTAGGCAACTTTCCAGGGTTCAGGCCCCAACACGCGCAGAAATGTGGAAGGGTTCATGGTACCCGCGCCAAGTTGGGAATAATATGGCTGAGCGATTAGGCAGCCTTGACCCGACCAAAAGGTCTGCAGGGCAAAAATCATATTCTGGAAGTCGAGCGGTTTTTCTGGCATAAGTTTTTCCTTGGGTGAAGTTTAACAAACGAATTATACAACATGGGTTCCTGAGAGCAGGCGTCGACTGGTCCAAACGCCTGATTTGAATCTTTCTCCTTGGGGTCTTCCTCTCTGACTGACTGCCCGTTCCGGAAGGGCATGATCCTCTTATTGTCATCCTGAGCTGTTTTGCGAAGGATCTTTTAGATACGGCTCACAACTGGAAAATGCTTCGCTGACGCTCAGCATGACAATAATTTAAAAAATTATTCAGGACAGGGGTTATTCAAAAAGAAATCGGGAACAGTTTATGTCTTGGTGATATCCCTCATAAAACCCGGGGTCTTGAGGCCGTGTTCCAGTAAATAGGTCAGATAACGTTCCAAGAGGGGCTTTAGCCCCAACTCCACATCGGCAGGCAGCTTCATTTTTTCAAGCCTGGACCAGGGTGTACGCTGAAAATGGCGCAAGTACTTCAACACCGGCATTGAGACTGGCCAGGCACTAACATCAGCCTGACGGCAGCGCGGGCAAAGGGCACCCCCCATAAGCGGAGAAATGAATTGGTCTTGAGCGTTGATAGCCTCTCCACAGGAAACACAGGTTTGAAGTTCCGGGCGAAAACCAAGCAAGTCCAGAAGATGCATTTCATAGTAGTGAATAACCACAGCGGGTTCTGCTGGGCCTTCAAGGCGAATGAGGGTATCTACAAGCAGCTTGTAAAGCAGGGGATTTTCCGCCTCCGCGTAGCTGAAGCGGTCCACCAACTCCACCACATAAGCGGCATAAGCCGTTTTCAGCAAATCAGTACGCAGCCCGTCAAAGGTGCGGATAGCCTCAGCCTGGCTGATGACAGGCAAGCCGCTGCCTTTGGCCAGATAGAGGGCGACTTGGGTGAATGGTTCCAAATGTCCGGCCTTGCGGGATTTAATCTTACGGATTCCCTTTGCAGCCGCCTGAATCTTGCCTTGCTCAAGTGTGTAAAGGGTAAGAATACGGTCAGCCTCGCCATATTCGCTATGGCGCAAAACTACAGCCTGGGCATGGAACTGACGGGAAGCCTGGCCGCGCATAGCAAGCTCTGCGCTTAGGACTGCAAAGATTCGGGCCCGAAGGAACGGGGCAGAAGTTCAAGCAAGCTGGTTTCTTCCACCAATTCCCCCTGCTCATTCACGATGAGTATAGGCAGGTCTTTACCGCCAAACTCGCGCATCACCTGCCGGCAAGCCCCGCATGGGGACCCGGCATTGCGGGTGGCCACAGCGATGCCAAGCAGTTTGTGCTCGCCGTTCGAAACCGCGTTAAAAATCGCCGAGCGTTCAGCACAGATCGAAGAGGGGTAAGCCGCGTTTTCAATATTCACGCCCTGGTAAATCTTTCCGCTGGCAGCCAGCACAGCGGAACCTACCGGGTACTTGGAGTAGGGCGAGTAGGAATTGGGCAGTATAGCAACTGCCTTCTCAATTAAATTCTTTTTTTGGGTCTTAGTCAGCATCGTTTACCTCTTCAGAAACCTGGTCTTCAATCGGGTGCGCCAGATGTAGTTTAACTTTAAGGATACGGCGGGCAACCACTTCCTCCACCGTAAACTCAGCGCTATTAAAAGTAACCAATTCTCCTGGCTGTGGCACACGCCCGAGTTCGCTGTAAATCAAACCACCCAGTGTATCGGCATGGTCGGTAGGCAATTCAAGCTTGAATATTTCATTAATTTCATCGATGTTGACGCGCCCCAGCAACATGTAGTTATCATCATCCAGCTTAAGCACATCGGTTTCTTCCGCCTCATCGTATTCATCGCGGATTTCGCCCACAATTTCTTCAACGATGTCCTCGAGGGTAACCACACCTGCCACGCCCCCATACTCATCCACTACCAGGGACATGTGCACTCCCTTGGACTGCATTTCCGTAAAGAGTTCGTCAATTTTCTTGGCTTCGGGCACAAAATAGGCCGGCCTTAGCAACTTTCGCTGCTGGGCGATGGTGTCTTTACCGTCAACAACGGCCAGCAAGTCCTTAGCATAAAGCAATCCAACAACGTTATCAATGTTGTCTTCATAAACGGGTACGCGAGAGTGCCCGGCATTTATAAATTCACGCCTGGCCTCGCTGATTGTGGTGTTGATATCCAGCGCCAACAAGTCGGCACGTGGCACCATGATCTCGCGGGCAATCGTATCCCCGAACTGGAAGATGGAATAAATCATCTCCCGTTCGCCTCTTTCAAGGCTGCCTTCGGGTTGCTCATCTTCCACCCAATCCCGCAAGGTTTCGTCAGTCATTGGCATGCTCACCCGGGCAGCATTTTCGCCAAGAATACCGATAAGCAAGCGGGTGAACGGGGAAGCCAAAGTGTCCAAAACCGCAACAAAACTGGACCAGGTTAGTGCGGACCCTTCAGCCTGCTTTACCTGGGCTTTCTCGACAATCACTTCCAGCAGGCTGATCAGGAAAATACCCACCGCCAGGATTAATAGTATTTGCCAGATAAGCAAATTGGGAAAACTGATCCGCAGGGCTAACGTCAGACTGCCGGCAATCATAAAGTGCGACACAATATTGCTCAGGCGCAGCCCGGCGTGCACGCTGGGCTTTTCAAGCAAATCAATGGTCTTTTGCACCCGCTCAGGCTGGTTCTCCAGGATACTCAGGAGATAGGTCAGGCGAGCGTGCAGAAAGGCAGACCTGGCTGCAGTCACCAGTAAGTCCCAAATGATGAAGAGCCCAAAAATTACCCAAAGATAAATATGATCTGGCATAAGTCCTTTCAGACTAAAGGGTCAGGAGGGGTCATTTGCAATCTCCCATAGAAGGTTTGCGAGGGTGCGGCCTGGCAGGTACCCCAACCACCAGTTCACCATCGGCTACATCATGCGTGACGACTGAACCCGCCCCTGTGACAGCATTTTTGCCAATCTTAAGTGGGGCTACCAGCATGGTATCGCTGCCAATGAAAGAATTCTCACCAATTTCGGTGGGGTTTTTCGCACTACCATCATAGTTGCACGTGATCGTGCCTGCCCCAATATTGACGTTGCGTCCAATCCTGGCATTCCCGATGTAAGAGAAATGACCCATTTTGACGTTTTCGTCTAAAACAGAGTCCTTCACTTCGCCAAAATTACCCATATGGACGCCATCCATGAGCACAGCGTTTGGCCGTAAGTGACAATAGGGACCCATAGTCACATGATTTCCGATGGTCGCGCGTTCAGCCACAGACTGCATTAACTTGCAGCCTTCCCCCACCGTGGTATCAGAAAGGGTGGTATAAGGGCCGATTACAGAGTCTGCACCTACCTTGGTTGTACCGCAGAGTCGTGAGCCCTGAAGGATAGTTGTATCCGGGGCAATTTCAACGTCTGGTTCAATCAGGATGCTGGCCGGGTCGTCCATGCTCACGCCCGCCAACATATGGCGCGTGTTTATGCGGCGGCGTAATGCCAATTCACAATCCGCCAGGTCCACACGGGTATTGATACCCAAGCCTTCAATAGGATCATCCCAGATGAGCGCTTCAACATTCAGGCCTTGTGAGACAGCCATGCTCACCAAATCAGTAAGATAGTATTCGCCTTTGGGCGAAATCGGGATGAGGCTGAGGTTCTGCCAGAGCCAATCTGCGTTGAAGCAATAAGCGGAAATGTTGTATTCCCTGATTTTAAATTGCTGGGGTGAGGCAACCGCTTCTTCAATGATGCCGATCACGTGGCCATCTGCTCCGCGCAAAACACGTCCAAACCCGCGCGGCACATCCCCAACTACACTGGTCATGGTAAGAACCGCGTGCGTCTCTATGTGGTGATTAATGATGGAGCGAATGGTTTCCTGGCTAAGCAGAGGCATATCTGCCAGGGTCACCACCACCAGGTCAGACTGACCCTGCAGGAGGTTTCGGGCAGACTGAACAGCATTTCCGGTACCAAGTTGTTCTGCCTGGTAAGCAAATTGAACCCGGGAATCGAATGATTTCAAAACAGCGGCCTTTACTTCGTCAGCACTCTGCCCTACGACTACCACGGGAGGCACATCGCTTGGGCCAATGAGAGCTTGCAGAACATGCCAAATAAGCGGTTTGCCAACCAAATCATGCAGAACTTTATGTTTTTTGGAGTGCATGCGCTTGCCGTAGCCAGCTGCCAGGGTAACAGACGCAATTTTCATTTTTGATTCCTTAAGCGCAAACGACGGGTTCTGCCGCTCGCGGCCTGCTCCGTCGTTGGGGTTGGTATGATATATTTTGCTTCTTCCACTTTAATTAGGCAGGGGCACTTGGATTCGAACCAGGATCAACGGATTCAAAGTCCGGTGTGCTGCCGTTGCACCATGCCCCTGTGTTGATAGAGGTCTATTTTAGCACAGTTTTTGTGCTCTACAACTGCCCAATAATCCAAGAAACAAACATTGGATCCCTCACAATGAAGCTCGGGATGACAAATGATACGGGGGCCCCGCGCCTAAACTTTGTCATCTTGAGCGCAGCGAAACGTCTTTCAGAAATATGTCACAAATTCAATACTCTACCGCTGCCCAACCATTTAGCAGGAAAACAAAGATCCCTCGCAATGAAGCTCGGGATGACAAATGATACGGGGATCCCTCGCAATGAAACTCGGGAGGCTATGTTCGACGGGGATACTGCCCCTCGGTTTGTCACGTTGAGTGCAGCGAAACGTCTTCCAGAAATGCGTCACAAATTCAATACTCTACCGTTGCCCAACCATCTAGCAGGAAAACAAAGATCCCTCGCAATAAAGCCCGGGATGACAAGGTGAGCGGGAGTGAATGGTCCGTCAGTTGCATTGAACAAAAAAGGGATGAAATCTCATCCCTTTTAATCAATTTCAATACTTTTAAACCGTTTACTTAAACCAAACTTGCGTGGCGAAAAGCGTGAACAATATCCAAACTATCGAGAATATTGCCACCACTGCCAGGCCAGCCAGAAGGGCATACCAGGTATAGCGGCGCAACTCTGGCTTGGTA
>DATIUL010000078.1:0-2463 GCA_035466865.1 Anaerolineaceae bacterium
AACCTGATCTTCCTGGGCCACATGAGCGTTGGTGGATCCATCCCAAGTGATATGGCATTGGCTGGTTATGTAGGCACTGCATTCGCCCTGGCACTCAAGACTTCGACAGAAGTCGCTTTGGCCATGGCAGTTCCGATCAGCTTGCTTGGTACGGTTGTATGGGTTGGCCGCATGAGCATTTCAGCCATTTTTGCACACTGGGCTGACTCATTTGCTGAGAAAGCAGATGCCGGCAAGGTACGCCTGATGAACTGGCTACCTGCCCAAACCATGCTCTTTGTCTTCAAGATGATTGTCGTCACCATTTTCGTTCGCTTCGGCAGTGAGCTTGTCGGCAATTTCCTCAATGCAATTGTTGGCAGCTGGGCGTTTAAGGGACTTGGCGTTATTGGTGGTATGTTACCGGCACTTGGTATTGCTTTGAACCTGCGCGCAATTCTTAAGCGGGATACCTGGGCTTACCTTATCATCGGTTTCGTGCTTGTTGCGTTCTTCAAGATGAGTGTTATCGGCGTCAGCCTTGTTGGCCTCGCATTGGCCTTAATTTCCATGACCATTGAGAACAAGATCAAGAAAGCTGATTCGACCGCAAAAGCAACCACCCCTGTTGCATCACAGGCAAAAGCCGGTGCGGGTCTTCTGAGCAAGAAAGACGTACAGAAGAGTTACTGGAATTGGCAGTTCTTCTCCCACGCAAACTATAACTACGAACGTATGCAGGGTACTGCATTTGCATCCAGCATGTCCATCGGTTTGGAAAAGCTCTATCCAAAGGACAAGGAAGCATTATCCGACGGTCTCAAACGCCATCTGGTCTTCTTCAATACTGATCCCAATATTGGCTCTGTCATTCATGGTGCTACATTAGCCATGGAAGAACAAAAAGCTGGTGGTGCTGACATTAGCGGAGACGCTATCAACGCCTTCAAGACTGGCCTTATGGGACCCATGGCTGGCATTGGTGACTCTCTGGTCCAGGGCGTTATTATCCCCTTAATTGTCGCCCTCGGCATCAGTATTGCCATTACCGGAAACGTACTCGGCTCCATTCTCGTTCTGGCCGGTATTCCAATCGCCCTTATGCTGATTGCCTACAATTCCTGGATGTACGGTTATAAGCTCGGCGGAACCGCTGTTACTTCTTTGATGGCAGATGGCAAGATCAAATCCTGGATTGGCGCCGCAGGTATTCTCGGTACCACAGTCATGGGTGCTCTGATCTCAAATTATGTCAATTTTAAGACTGCATTGGAATGGAAAATCGGTGAAGTACCGTTCAATCTTCAGACCGGTCTCTTCGATTCCATTCTCCCCAACTTGCTGCCATTAGGCCTCACCTTGTTCCTGTATTGGCTCTCCACCAAGAATGTTAAAGTGTGGAAGCTATTGCTTGGTGTGGTTGTTGTTGGCTTCATTGGTGGTGCATTGGGCATCTTCGGCTAATCGAAGCACTAAGTTCTTCCTGGGGACAGTTGTTCGCACCTGTCCCCAGGTTTTGAAGGTACCCCAAAAATATTCTATTATTGAGGATTTTATGAAAACGATCGAAGTTGTTGTTCAGAGCGCTTGTGGCTTGCATGCTCGCCCCGCATTTGACTTTACAAAAAGAGCGAAAAAATATTCATGCAAAATTACCTTGACCAAAAGCGGCCATGAAGCAATCAATGCCAAGTCGATCATTGAAGTTCTCAGTCTTGGGGTTTCGTGTGGTGAAGTAATCAGTATTTCCTGTGACGGACAAGATGAAGATTTGGCTGCCATGGAAATGGCGGAAGTAGCCATATAATTGCCTTAAATCAGCAAAATACTAAAAAACACAGTGTAAAGGAGCAGTCCCGCTAATGAAGGATCACATTTGCTTGAACATCAATAATCAACCAATTGAGGTTGATATTCAACCAAATTGGACCCTTCTCTACGTTTTACGTGAAGTATTGGACCTTACCGGCACTAAGTGCGGCTGCAAAACAGGTGATTGCGGGGCGTGCAAGGTCATCATCGATGGAAAGGCCACCAATTCCTGCGGAGTTCAGGCAGCCAAGTTAGCCGGCAAAAAGATAGAAACCATTGAAGGGCTTGCCTCGGGAACAAGCCTGCACCCTATCCAACAAGCGTTTGTCGAATCCGGTGCTATCCAGTGTGGCTACTGCACCCCTGGCATGATCATGACCACAAAAGCATTGCTTGACTCGAACCCAAAACCCGAAGAGGCGGAAATCCGACAAGCACTTGGCAACAATCTGTGCCGTTGTACTGGATATGTCAAAATCGTTGAGGCTGTAAAGCTTGCCTCCCGCCGTATGCAAATTGAGGGTGATAGTGAAACCAAATAATTCATTACATGTGATTGGTTCGGGCACCCCCATTCAGGATGCCATCCTCAAGGCAACCGGAGCACTACGTTATACCGATGATATCAAGTTGCAAGGAATGATTTACGCAAAGGTTCTCTCTAGTCAAAAA
>DATIUL010000079.1:0-4835 GCA_035466865.1 Anaerolineaceae bacterium
AATTTTCGTTTTTGGTCAATCAGTTTTTGGATGAATTTATCCGCACCGGGAATCAGTTTTTTTCCGTGCACCAGCACGCCATCCATATCAATTAGATATGCTTTTTTTGTTTTTTGCATTGTATACCTTCAGTATTCAAAAATATGATTTCACGCATGATTGTACATGATATCCGTTAACATTAGATGAACTATTCAGGCTGATTTTTGGGGACACAAAAAAAACAGCCACCCACGGGTGACTGTTTTTTGGAAGTATAGAGATTACTTCTTGGTGAGGATGATGCGGGCATCCACAACTTTGACACCCTTGCCATCTTCGTAGGCGATGACCGGGTTTGCATCCGATTCAGCAACGTCCGCACTCAGATCATTCACCATGTAAGCATAGCGGGCTAAAACATCCGCAAGGGCTTTTCTATCGCGTGGTTTCTCGCCACGAGCACCGCGTAAGATCGCGGCGGACTTGATTTCATCCTGCATGGCCATGGCATCTTCAACACTGATTGGAGCAACGCGGAAGGTAACGTCCTTGAGGACTTCCACGAAGATACCACCCAAGCCGAACATGACGGTGGGTCCAAAAGTGGTGTCATTAACTGAGCCAATAATGATTTCGGTGGCCCAGGGTGCCATTTCTTGTACGACGATACCGTCGATTTCAGCGTCAGCCTTGTAGGCAAGAGAATTCTTGAGGATGGTCTGGTAGGCTTCGCGCACACCAGCATCATCTTTGATGTTCACCTTTACAGCACCAGCGTCGGATTTGTGCAGAATGTCGGGTGAGACGATCTTCATGACAATCGGGAAGCCGATTTCAGAGGCAAATTTGACAGCCTCGTCTTCGGACGTGGCCAACAATGTAGTAGTCACAGGAAGCCCATAAGCGCTAAATACCTGCTTGGCTTCGATTTCGGTCAGTGCTGAGCGGCCTTTGGCACGAGCCTTTGCAACGATTTCTTTTGCAAGTGCAGAATCCACGTTTTCAGGTTGGAAGGGTGAGGATTGGGTCATCTCAGCCATACGGGCATCATCACGCAGCGCGCCCAATGCTTTGACAGCCAGGTCAGGGGCACCGTAAGCCGGAATACCTTGTTCAACCAGCCAGCCCATGGCAGCTTCACTCTTATCACCGCCCACAAATGAAACAGTGACAGGTTTGCCGGTAACACCAGAATCTTTGACACCTTTCAGGATTGCTTCCGCGATACCTTGAGGATCTGTCTGTGCAGTCTCGCAATAAAGTACAACTAATCCATCCACCCATTTGTGTGCGTAAGAGAATTGTGTAGTCTCGCGGTACCATTCGTTTCCAGCCATACCGGTCATATCAACAGGGTTCTTGGCAGAGCCGAAGTCGGGCATGTGATGCTTTAATTCTTCCTGTACGTCGTCAGGGGCAAAATGCAGGGGAAGGCCATATTTCTCGGCTGCGTCTGTTGCCAGTACGCCTACACCGCCGCCATTGGTGAGAATGAGGATGTTATCGCCTTGCATGCGGGGCTGTAAAGAAAGCGCCAAGGTTTTGTCGAAGAGATCATCCAGTGAATCAGCCTGGGTAACACCACACTGCTTGAAAGCAGAGCCATAGATGCGGGCTGCGCCAGCTAATGAACCTGTATGGGAAGCAGCTGCTGCTGCGCCATGAGCGGAAACGCCAGATTTGAGGACGACAATTGGTTTTGTGGCCTTGCGAGAGGCTTCCATGAAACTACGGCCATTCTTGAGACCTTCAATGTACATGGTGATACAGGAGGTATCGGGGTCCTCATCCAGAAAACTAATCATGTCTGTGAAGTCGACATCGGCCATGTTACCATTCGAAATCATTTTGTCAAAGCCGATGTGGCGGGTGTATGTGGAGGCATCCATAGCAATCAACAACGCGCCAGATTGCGAAACGAGCGAAGCTTTTCCTGGCAGGGGGAGGAATGGGGCAAAGGAGGCGTTCAGCTTATCGCTGTTGGAGAGGGTACCCACAATGTTTGGTCCTAAAACGCGCATGTTATATTCGCGGGCTACACGTACGATGGCATCTTCGGTTTTGTGATCGCCAACTTCACTAAAGCCAGAGGTGATGATGCTTACGCCCTTCACACCTTTTTCGCCGCATTGTTTGACCGCGTCCAGTACGAATTTGGCAGGAATCGTAATAACGGCCAGGTCAACCACATAAGGAATGTCATTGACTGAAGGGTAGGCTTTGAAACCAAGAATTTCAGGGTCTTTTGGGTTGACTGGATAAACGCCACCCTCATAACCGCTTTTGATGAGATTTGATACAACGGTGTAACCGATTTTCCCAGGCGTAGATGAGGCGCCGATGATTGCAATGGTCTTAGGTTTTAACAGACCGGTAAGAATTGGATCCACTTTTTCCTCCGAGATTATGTTTTTATTCGAAAGAAAAGTATACCTTAATTAGCCGTGGCGAATTTGAATCCACACATTCTTTGACTAAATATTTTGGTGAATTTCATGTGAGATGAAGCAAATTTTTACATCCAATATCAAAATCATCCAAAACCTACTTTGCCCCGGCTATAATTTGTTTCTGGAGGCAGAAACATGGAAAAACTTCGCGTTGGATATATCGGGTTAGGCCTGATGGGCAGCCCAATGGCTATGAATATTTTGAAAGCGGGATACCCGTTAACCGTTTGGAATCGAACCAAGGAAAAAGCTGCACCACATATAGCAGCAGGGGCCACGCTTGCCGAAACACCAGCAGAGGTCGCGGTTCTTTCAGAAATTGTTTTCACCAATCTATCCGATTCTCCGGATGTTCTTGAAATTACCCTCGGCACGAATGGAATTATTCACGGTGCCCATCAAGGCATGATCTTAATTGATAATTCGACAATAAAGCCCTCCGCCAGCCGCGAAATATTTGACCGCATGAGAGCAATTGGGGTCAGCAGTCTGGACGCACCTGTTAGTGGCGGCACCGTGGGTGCCCAAAACGCATCTTTGGCCATTATGGTCGGTGGCGATGCATCTACTCTGGAAAAAGCGATGCCGATTTTACTTTGCATTGGTAAAAGGATTACCCACGTTGGGGGCCCTGGCACAGGCCAGATAGCCAAAGCAGCCAACCAGATTATGGTCGCTGCCCAGATGGTGGCCATGGGCGAATTGATGATTTTTGCTCAAAAAGCTGGAGCTGACCCTCACAAGGTGGTTGAAGCCATCAAAGATGGTGCTGCCCAATGTTGGACCCTGGATAATAAGCCGCAGCGCTTATTCGTTGGCAACCGCACACCCGGTTTCAAGTGCTCATTACAGGCGAAAGATATGAATATCGTCATGGAAACTGCCAGGGAGAGCCTGGTTGCCTTGCCAGGCAGCGCCATCAGCGCTCAACTCTTCAATGCAATGGTTGCTAATAATGACGGCGACTTGGACAATAGTGCCGTTATTGGGATCATTGAAAAACTAAGCAACGAAGACTTGAGAATAGAATAAAGTAAGAATATACCCATCCAATACCTGGTTCCTACCAGGTTTGTAAATGTTAAAACGCTGGCTTATAATTTTACTTACCACCTGATTAAGGAGATCAAAATGGATTTTGAATTTATCAAACCCCTTCTGCTTGAGGACCAAAAATCAAAAATTGTCTTGCTGGTGATGGATGGCCTTGGCGGCCTGCCCCTGACCCCTGACGGCAAGACTGAACTCGAAACTGCCATTAAGCCCAACATGAACGCGCTGGCGAAACATTCAATTCTTGGATTGCATCATTCAGTACCCTTCGGCATAACTCCCGGGAGCGGCCAAGCTCATTTGGGTCTCTTCGGCTACGACCCGGTAAAGTACGAAATTGGACGCGGAGTGCTCTCAGCCTTGGGAGTCGACTTTGACCTTGGCCCCAATGATGTGGCTGCTCGCGGCAACTTCTGCAGCGTGGATGCCGATGGCGTCATCACCGATCGACGTGCCGGGCGCATTCCCACCGAAATCGGTCAGGCCCTTTGCGACAGAATCAAAGCGCAGGTGCAATTGCCGGGTGTTGAGCTTTTCCTGATGCCTGAAAAAGAGTACCGTTTTGTCTTTGTCATTCGCGGTGAAGGACTGTCAGGGGATATCACGGATACTGATCCTCAAATGGTCGGTAAAAAAGCACATGTTGCCAATGCCACCAAGTTTGAAGCCGAGCATACGGCTGAACTCATCCGTAGTTTTGTTGAGCAAGCCAACGCGGTTATCAAGAACGATCACCCGGCCAACAGTTTTGTGCTGCGGGGTTTTGCTGCCATGCCCAAATGGCCCAAATTCAACGATGTATGGGGCGTCAACTCCCTGGCGATTGCCCAATATCCGATGTACCGGGGTGTTGCCAAAGTGGTTGGCATGACGGTTATGCCACCTGCCGCGACGATGGAAGACGAAATGACCATGCTTGAAGAAAATTGGAACAAGTTTGACTTTTTCTTTGTGCATATTAAGAAGACGGATAGTTTTGGCGAAGATGGCAACTTCGACGCAAAAGTGGAAGTTATTGAGCATGTGGATCAATTGCTGCCCAGGATTATGGCCCTAAAGCCAGATTGTTTGATCGTGACGGGAGACCACTCCACACCCGCCAAAATGAAAAGTCATTCCTGGCATCCAATCCCTACAATGCTTTATTCACCAGATTGCCGGCCGGATGGAATTGAAGAATTTGGAGAACGCGCCTGCGTAAGGGGTAGCCTGGGCCCACGCTTTGATGCTTATGATTTGATGCCATATGCGTTGGCACACGCCAAACGGCTTGAAAAATTTGGTGCCTAGGCTAAAAAGTCCGTTTCTCAGACAGAAACCGATGCCTTATGGTATCGGTTTTTTTTCCCC
>DATIUL010000080.1:0-9898 GCA_035466865.1 Anaerolineaceae bacterium
ATGAACTCCTTTACGGGTTCAGCAGCCAGCCGCTCAATGGCATTCTTGGTGAGCAGCGGATGCACAAAGGCCACATAAACATCCCTTGCGCCGTTCAATTTGGCAACCTGGATAGCCTGTGCCATCGAACCGCCTGTATCCACCTCGTCATCCACCAATATGACATCGTGTCCATTGATATCGCCGATGACTGCCATGGCTTCGGCATTTTCTTTATTGTCAATGCGGCGTTTCTCGATGAAATTTAACGGCAGGTTAAGCGATTGCGCGTAGCGGCGACCGCCCTTGGCAAAGCCAAGGTCCGCGGTCAACACAACCGGATTTTGCATCTGTGGCAATTTGCTCGCCAAGTAAGGTTTAAGAATGTGATAACCGGAAAGCACATCACCCGGAATGGAGAAGAAGCCCTGAATTTGCCCGGCATGCAGGTCCATCGTCATGTATCGGTCGGCTCCGGCAACTTCAATCATGTCGGTCACCAATTTGGCGGTAATCGGCACCCTGGGTTGGTCCTTGCGGTCAGAGCGGCCATAACACATGTAAGGGAAAACCGCGGTAATACGACCCGCAGAGTCCAGCCGTAATGTCTGGATGAGAATCAAAAGTTCCATCAGATTGCGGTGTACCGGTGATGAAGTTGTCTGAATAACGTAACAGTCCTGCCCACGGACGGAAGCGTGTAGCTTGACGAAGAGGTTTTCATTCGTGAATTCGATAATATCCCGACCGCAAAGTCCAATCCCCAGAATGTCCGCTACTTCTTGTGCCAGTTCCATGGATGCCGTACCCGCGAACAAACGGATATTGCCATAGGTCATGCTGTGTGGGCCTGTTTTAACAAAACTCATGCTTTAGCCTTCCTTTTTTTGCGCAAGATCCCATTCGTGACGCAAAATACTCATTATATGAACATCTACAAATTTGCCCTCTTGGTAATGGGCTTCGCGGAGACTGCCTTCGTGTTGCATACCAGCTTTTTCATAAGCCCGGATGCCGCCTTTGTTGGGGGCATGTACGCGCAGCCAGATACGATGCAGGTTTAGGTTATAAAAACCATGCCAAATAAGAGCCTGCACAGCTTCTGTGCCATACCCCTTATTCCATTCGTTCTTGTCAGCAATGAAGAGTCCAATTTCGGCAGACAGTTCTTTGTGGTCAATTGCATGGAAACCACCATTCCCGATGAGCTTCAACCCTGAACCATCTCCATCCTGAATGTAGATGTTCATCGTGCGCTCATCGATGGGGCGCTTGAATTCACTTTCCAGCCAGGCTTCTTCATCTGTCACTGAAAAAGGCACCATGGGTACCCCCAGGTTATGGGTCACTTCAGGGTCGCGCATCCACTCAACATAAGTGGAGAGCAGGCTCTTATCCAGGGCCTGAAAAGTGAGTCTGCCAAACTTAAAATCGGGCATGCAGATCCTTAAGGCTCCAAACGGTTGGGCCCACGGAAGAGGTATACAGCCTCGCGGATGTTGGGCAAATCAAGCAAAACCATCAGCAATCGGCTGAGCCCAAGCCCAAAACCACCATGCGGCGGGCAACCATAGCGGAAGTAGTTGAGGTAATTCTGGATGGGGGGCAGCGTGAGGCCTTTTTCCAAAGCCTGAGCTGCCAACACATCGTAACGATGCTCGCGCTGGGCACCTGTGGTCACTTCCAGGCCTTTGCCCAGTAGGTCAAAACTCTTGGTAAGTGAAGGATTGTCGTCGAAGCGCATGTGATAGAAAGGCCGCACAGTAGCTGGCCAGTCGGTTACAAAGACGAAGTCGTTACCGAATTTTTCTTTAACATAAGCACCAAGGGCTCGTTCAGCACCCGGGTCCAAATCGCCCTTTTTCTCAGGTGGCAGTTTGTAGTCCATGGATTTAAGCAGTTGGTAAGCCTCAGCCATAGTCATCCGGGGGAAAGGTACGGTGGGAACACTCATTTCCATTCCCAACAAGGTCTTAATTTCTTCATCGTGCTTGTTTTTAACAGCCTGGAAGCTGAAAGCCAACCAATTTTCCATGAATTTCATCACGTCGTCATGGCTGTCAATCCAGCTCATTTCCATATCCACACCGGTAAACTCAGTCATATGGCGGGAGGTAAATGATGGGTCAGCACGGAAAACCGGGCCAATCTCAAAAACGTTTTCATAGCCGGCTGCCATTGCCATCTGCTTATAGAATTGGGGCGACTGTGCAAGATATGCTGTGCGGTCAAAGTATTTGATTTCAAACAGTTCCGCGCCGGATTCCGAAGGAGCACCCATGGTTTTTGGGGAGTGCATCTCGATAAAATTGTGTTGGACCCAATACTCGCGCATGGCTTCTTCAAGCGTGGTTTGCACCTCAAAGATCAAGCGGCTGCGCTGGCGGCGTAGGTCCAGGTAGCGCCAATCCAGCCGATAATCCTGGTCTGGCAACGTTTCGCCAAATGGTTCGAAGGGTAAAGGTGCTTCCGCGATGCCTTCAACCTTCAGATCTTCGAGTTGGATCTCGATGCCGCCCAATTTGACGACTTCGTTTTCAACTACCTTACCGAATATAGTGAGGGCAGATTCGACCCCGAGGGTTGAAATCTTCTCAGCCAATTCGGGATTGCCTTTTTTCCAAAGCGCAATTTGCACCAATCCGGTACGATCGCGCAGAACCAGGAATTGCATGCTTTTTTGGTCGCGCAGAATCTGCAACCAGCCCTGGATTTTTACTTCCTGCCCAATTTTCCCCATCAGGTCCTTGATTAGGGTCCGTTCCATAGTTCACACTCCGAATAAATTTTCTAAAAAAATTATAATGCCATTAGGGCTTGGACTGCTTGATTAGGTGATATCCGTTTTTCCAACAAGTCGTTCAAAATCTCTTGCAGCTTGGTTTTATCTGCGCATTCAAGCCACTTGCGGTAAAGGGCCAGGCGCAAATTTCGGGCAACAATCTCGTGCATCGCCAATTCTGTTTTCAATGCCCAAAGGCCGTGTTCTTTGAGGAATTTCCCATGCTCCAGGATTTTCCCTGCCAACTCGCTGATGCCAATATTTTCAGTGGCCACCGTTTTGAGCACAGGCGGATACCAATAATCCTCCTCAACCATGTGGTCCAGTTTTTCCTGATTTTTCTCGGTAAGAAAGCGGTGGTGATGCACATTCAGGTCCTTGCCATGGCCTTGATTCACCATGTTCTGCAGGTTTCGCACTGAACCTTCCACCCCTGGCCGATCAGCTTTATTGACCACCAGCACATCCGCGATTTCAAGAATACCAGCCTTTATGGCCTGGATATCATCGCCCATGTCCGGTGTGTCAACCACAATAACGGTATGAGCAAGATTTACCACATCTATTTCGGATTGGCCTGCTCCAACGGTTTCGATAAGCACATAATCGTAACCAGCCGCATCAAATACCTGCGTGAAAGCTTCGGTACGGTCAGAGAGCCCGCCCAGGGCTCCCCGCGTAGCCATCGAGCGGATGAAAACATCCGGATCATGTTGAATATGCAGCATACGCACACGGTCACCCAAAAGAGCCCCGCCAGAAAATGGACTGGTAGGATCCACGGCTATGACCGCAATTTTGGGCTTGTTGGGGAGCGTCCGTAATTCCTTGACCAGGGCTGCTACAAGCGTGCTTTTGCCTGAACCGGGCGCGCCGGTAATACCGATTTTGTGGGCGTTACCTGTATGGGAATAGATAAGGTCAAGAGCTTGCAGTCCCTTGGTGCTTTCTGCCTCCACTTCGGAGAGCAAGCGTGTAAGCGAAAGCTTGTCGCCCTGGAGGGCTTTCTCAACCAAGGCTAACGGCATAGTTTATTCGGGATCTATCGCTTCACGGATGTCGCGGCAAACAGTCTGAGTGTTCGTACCAGGTCCGTAAACTTTTGTAACACCGGCTTCAAGTAGGTGAGGAATGTCTGCTTCGGGGATGATGCCGCCCAGGAAAACATAGACATTGTTCTGACCGTTGCCGCGCAATTTTTCGATGATTTGGGGAACCAGTGCATTGTGCGCGCCGGAAAGGATTGAGAGACCCACGGCATCTACATCTTCTTGCAGTGCCGCCTCGGCAATCATATCCGGTGTTTGGCGCAGCCCCGTATAAATCACTTCCATGCCGTCATCGCGCAGGGCGCGGGCGATTACCTTGGCACCGCGGTCGTGGCCATCCAGCCCAGGTTTGGCTATCAAAATGCGTATTTTTCTCTCGGACATGCTTCCTCCGTTGACAAGATTATAACTTGTCTCGGCGCAGTTTGGCCTTAACGGCACAAATTAACCGGCGTATTTTTCGATGCCTTCCACATGGATAATTTCACCAAAGTAAATACGATGGAAATCGCGCTCAGGATAGTTGTTCATAATGCTTTTATCGAGGAAATGTGCAGGTTCAAAGTCATCAAAATAAGTCTTCCGGCATTCAATGCTCAGTTCAGCCTGGGTGTAAGTGGGGGAGGCTACTTTTATGGAGGCCGCAGGTGTAAGGCCAGAAAGTTCCAACTTCCGGGTGTCCCTTCCAGATTTGGTTCCAAGGAGCGTTAATGCTTTGCGGTAGTCGCTTGGAAAAGCTGTGATGGTGAAATCCGGATATTTTTCCATAAAGTCAAAAGTATAGCGTGTTGGCCTGACCACAACCATGGCGAGTGGCTTGTTCCACATCGTGCCGAAGGCTCCCCAGCCAATGGTCATCATGTTAAAGTCGCCGGTTTGAAAGTTTCCACTTGTGAGCAACATTGAACGGAATTCCAGGATATCATGCGGCAGTAGGCTCAGATTTCTTGGATTAATTGGTTTTACATTCATTTTGGCTCCATTTCCCAAACTTTTAGTATTTCATCGCCAAGTATAATTAGCCAGAAAACGAAATGCAACTGGAGCGATAATGAGCTTTAGATTTACCGATCGCAATTCATTCTTGCGAGATTTTCTCGTGATCGAAACAGGCCTCGCAGGCTGGTATTTATTTGACAATATTCATCATCGGGATACATTGTTTTTTGCGTTTTCAGGCATTTTTTTTGTCTGTCTGCTGCTAACGATAAAGCTGTATACATCTAAAATTGAGGAATGTAAGATTGACTGGCATCAGGACCCGCTTCAATGGTATGAGATCCTTGGTGGGGTGCTGGTTATTGGTTTAATTGTTGCATTTTTCCTAATCGACTCAGATTTTCTTGCAAAGCGAGCAATCAGGCTTTTTCTTTTTGTAAGCCTTTCAGGTGGATTATCCCTGCTATACGGTCGTCTAAACCGTAAGCGTTCTTCCTATCTGTTTTTTGCGGGATTGCTTCTATTAGTTGGTGTTGTTTACCGCTTGGGTCTTTACGTCCCATACTTTCAGTCAACGCCTTTTACAATCTTTTGGTCTGAGGGGAGTCGTTATTACTGGTCGTCTACTTTCATTTCTCAAACACTGTATGGTGTAAAACTGCCATGGCCAATCATCGATCAAGCTGGCGCAATATTGCAGTTATTTCCATTCTTTTTCTGGCCTGAAAACATTCTACTGCACCGCATCTGGCTAGTAATACTTTGGGTTGGGCTTACAGCTTGGATGGCGTGGCTATTCACCCGAAGGGTGAAACATAATCTGAAGACAAGCCCACTTTGGTTGTCCATTTTCTTTTTTCTTTTCTTTTTTCAGGGAGCAGTTTATTTTCATTTGATCCCCATAATCATCCTGACCTTGATTGCTTATGATCCTGACAAGAAACTCAGGAATGTCATTTTTATGTTAATAGCTTCCGTCTGGGCTGGAATTTCACGCATCAATTGGTTGCCTGTTCCAAGCTTGCTCTTGAGTATGCTTTACATTCTAGATACCCCACTTAGGAAGAGGAATAAAAATATATACTTACTCACCCCCATTCTATGGACAATGGCTGGTGTGGCGGTTGCGACCCTCTCAAAACTCATTTATATCCGGTTATCTGGAGAAGACCCGGAATTTTTTAGTACGCATATCTTTTCCAGCCTACTTTGGTATCGATTGTTCCCAAATACTACCTTCAATATAGGCATCATTTTGGCAATAATCCTGCTCTGTCTTCCGCTCGGTATAAGTTTTTCCGAAGCCTGGAGACTGGGTTTGAAAGAGAAATTGGCTCCCACTAGATGGATAGGGATATTTTCGATACTGATTGTTTTTCTCCTGGGTGGGATGGTTGTTTCAACCAAAATAGGTGGAGGATCAGATTTGCACAATCTTGATGCTTTCATTGTTCTTTTTGCGCTTGCAGGCGGCAGCCTGCTTGCTGGCGCCTATGTACCTGAAGTAGTGGTCCAACAAACTAAGCCTATTCGCTTAATTCCGTTGTGGTTACTTGGTATCGTATTAATCCCGGTTTTCTTTTCTTTCCAAATGGCACCAAGATGGCGTTTCCAAGCTCCAACTAATGCAATGGAACAAGTTTCAAGGCTCAACCAAGCCCTCGAGGTCGTCAAAAAAGCGGATGGCGAAGTCCTCTTCATTTCCAATCGGCAACTACAGATATTTAAGATGGTACCCGACTTTGACCTCGTTCATGATTACGAATTAGGTTATTTAATGGAAATGTCAATTTCTCGAAACCAAAAGTACCTTGACAAATTTCGATCGGACCTTCAATCACATAAATTTACAGTCATCCTTATAGATCAACTTAATACCCAGCATCAAGACAAACAACACTCTTTCGGTGAGGAAAACAACGCCTGGGTTGATGAAGTTCTGTTGCCTTTGCTTGATTATTACCAACCTGCCTTCTCGGTCGATGGTGGTAATGTCAATCTTCTGGTGGCCAAATCCCAACCGGAACTCATTGCTGAGCTCAAGGCGCTGCAGGATTAAGTTCCCAAGCCCGCTATCGGCGGGCTTTCATATATAATTAGCCCAATGGAAGACAAAACGAAAGCAAACATTCTGGCCAACAAGAAGCGGCCGGATGACCCGATTGATAACGCCCTCCGCCCAACAAGCCTCAACGAGCTCATCGGTCAAAAGCAAGTCAAAGAAAATCTTTCCATCCAAATATCCGCCGCTAAAAAACGTGGCGAGCCGCTGGAACATGTCCTTTTCTACGGCCCTCCCGGGCTTGGAAAGACTACCCTGGCGCATATTGTAGCTGCCGAAATGGGCCACAGCATCAAAGTAACTTCCGGCCCCGCCATCGAGCGCGCCGGCGACCTGGCCGCCATCCTCACCAACCTACGGGCAGGTGATGTGCTCTTTATCGACGAAATCCACCGCTTGGGCCGCAACATTGAAGAAATCCTGTACCCGGCCATGGAAGACTATGCCCTGGATATCATCATCGGTAAGGGTCCCCAAGCCAAATCGGTCCGTCTCAAGCTTCCGCGTTTCACTGTTGTCGGCGCGACTACCCGCCTGGCCCTCATCACCTCGCCGCTGCGAGCCCGCTTTGGTGCGGTCTATCGCCTGGACTACTATGACGACGAATCCCTTGCGGATGTTATCCGCCGT
Organism: Anaerolineaceae bacterium; assembly: GCA_035466865.1. Lineage (GTDB taxonomy): Bacteria > Chloroflexota > Anaerolineae > Anaerolineales > Anaerolineaceae > Mesolinea. Next base: position 7,442 of record DATIUL010000080.1, read on the forward strand.
GGAGCCGGCTTGCTCAAGGTTCCCTGCGACGAAGAAGGCGTGCGCGAGATCGCCCGCCGCGCCCGTGGCACCCCCCGTATCGCTTTGCGCATGTTGCGCCGTGTGCGTGATTTCGCTGAAGTCAAATCCACCGGCCAAATCGACAGAACCATTGCCCGCACCGCCCTGGATATGATGAATGTCGATGCCATGGGTCTGGACGAGATTGATCGCCGGGTACTCCTTACCATTATCGACAAATACAATGGCGGCCCTGTTGGCCTCAATACCATCGCCGCCTCCATCAGTGAAGAAACTGACACGGTTATGGACGTTATTGAGCCATATTTGCTCCAACTTGGGTTTCTCGACCGCACTTCGCAAGGCCGGCTTGCCACCGCTCTGGCCTATGAGCACCTTGGTCGCAAAGCGCCTATCCGGCAAGCCCAAATCGACCTGTTCACCCAGGATGAGTAATTCCCCATATGAAAACTGAAGATTTTAACTACGACCTGCCAACTGGTTTTATTGCCCAGCAGCCTGTTGAACCCCGCGATCACTCTAAATTGTTGGTCATGCAGCGCATTACAGGACAGCTAGAACATCGCCACTTTTTTGACCTGCCCGAATACCTCAAGCCTGGGGACCTTTTGGTCGTCAACCAGACCCGCGTTATTCCAGCCCGTTTTTTCGCGACGAAAATTCCTGGTGCTGGCAAACTTGAACTTCTCCTGCTGAATAAGCATGAGGATGGACTCTGGGAATGTTTGATCGGCGGCAAGGTGAGGGAGGGCACATGCATGCAGGTGACTGGTGGTCCCATCGCCGAGGTAACCACGCTCTTGGAAGGTTCTCGCCGGCTGGTCAGTTTCGCTGAGCCGATTGAGCGCTTTTATACGGAAGCTGGCCATGTCCCTTTGCCGCCGTATATTCACGGCTACCAGGGAGACCCTGAGCGTTACCAAACCGTCTACAATCACATTCCTGGTTCCGCCGCCGCTCCTACTGCTGGCTTGCACTTCACGCAGGGTTTAATGGCCAGGCTTAAAGAGCAGGGAGTGAATTTTGCGGAAATTACCCTGCATGTCGGCCTGGACACCTTTGCGCCGGTCACCGAGGAAGATCCTCAAACCCATCTGATCCATCAGGAATGGTGTGAGCTTAATGCGGAAACTGCAGAACTAATCAACCGCACAAAAAGCACGGGTGGCCGGGTGATTGCTGTCGGCACCACCAGCGTACGCACGCTTGAAAGTGCCGCCCAAGCCTCCCATGGCCTGCCCATCCAAGCCTTCATAGGCAAAACCAGCCTCTTCATCCTGCCCGGCTACCAGTTCGGCCTGGTGGATGCCATGGTCACCAATTTTCATCTGCCAAAATCAACCCTGCTGATGCTGGTCTCGGCTTTTGCAGGAAAGGAACAAATCCTGCACGCATATGAAGAGGCCAAAGCCCAGCATTACCGGTTTTTCTCTTTTGGTGATGCTATGTTTTTGCATTAATTTAGAGAAAATATTAATAATTATTTCTTAGAATTAGCAGATACTAAAGGGGGCTCCGGCTTTCTATAGAAAGGTAAACCTTATGATGCGATTTGATAAATTCTCAGAGCGTGCCCAGGATGTGGCCAGCCGTGCGGCTGAAATTATTCAGCGTTACGGCCACAGCCAGATTGATTCTGAACATATCCTGCTCGCCCTGATCGAACAGCCCGATGGCACTGTCAGCCAGATTTTGGACATTCTCAAAGTGGATCCAGGCCAGGTAGCCGATCGTGTGGATGTGATCCTGCGGACCACACCGAGAACGAATATTTTTGGCGGTCCTTCCGGCCAGATCTTCCTGACCCCGAGGGTCAAGATGGTGGTGGACCTTGCCAAGACCGAAGCCTCCCGTATGGGGGATGAGTACATTTCCACCGAGCATATCTTCCTGGCTGTTCTGGCCGAGAAGAATACCCAACTAGCCCATCTGCTGGAAGAACTAAATCTTAACCGCCAGAATGTAACCGAGGCCATTCAGGAAATTCGTGGCGGTACCAAGGCCACCAGCACCGGCGTCCGTGGCGAAACCCGCTACAAGACGCTGGAAAAATTCAGCCGTAACCTCACCCAGGCTGCCAAAGAAGGCAAACTGGACCCGGTCTATGGCCGTGAGATGGAAATTATGCGCCTCATCCAGGTGCTTTGCCGCCGCACAAAAAACAACCCGGTGCTAATCGGTGAGGCTGGCGTGGGTAAAACTGCTATCGTCGAAGGCCTTGCACAGAAAATTGCCACGGATGATGTGCCCGAAATTCTTTCAGGCAAGCGCGTAGTCGCCCTCGACCTGGGTGCAATGCTGGCAGGTACCCGCTTCCGCGGTGAATTTGAAGAACGTCTCAAAGGTGCCATGGACGAGATTGAAGCTTCCAATGGTGAAGTAATCCTTTTCATTGACGAACTGCACACCGTCGTGGGTGCTGGGGCTGCCCAGGGT
>DATIUL010000081.1:0-3251 GCA_035466865.1 Anaerolineaceae bacterium
TACTTCAATAATTATAGCATTTGTGTATCACAAATATTACTTTAGCAATTAACAAATGTAGGGTGAATGTGGCTGAACCACGGTAAAGATAGTACAATTCTCTCACACCAACTAACCAGTTAGGTTTCTGGTCAAAAACACCTGAAACAATCTGTATGAGTAAACATTAGGCAAATTTTAAAAATGATCTAAGAGTTGGTTTTTCCAGATTGGTTTACATATGAATCAATCTTATGCTTATACACCTCTAATCTGGTTATCCGTCTTATCGGTTCTTTTATTGCTGGCATTAGCTGTCCAAGCCTGGCGTCATCGTCGAGTGGCAGGTGCACTCCCGTTTGCCATCGGCGGACTCTTTGCCACCTTCTGGGCAGCTGGTTCTGTCATGGAATTCGCAGCACTGGATTTTGCGACCAAGCTTTTCTGGTTTAAAGCCCAAACCATCTTTCAACTTCCCGCTACTGTAGCCATTACCTGCTTTGTGCTGGAGTATGCCTGGCCAGGACGTTGGTTAACCCGCCGCAACCTGGCAATTCTTTCCATTGGCCCACTATTGGTAATAGGTCTTACCCTGACCAACAAGTTCCATCACCTGATGTGGATAAACTTTGAATACGAAAACTCTGTGATCCCGCAGCTTGGGTTGGCTGGCAAGCTTTTCATCATCTATGCGTTTGGCTTAGGCCTGCTTAATCTCTATGTCTTCTCCCAGTTATTTGTGCGCTCCCCACAACACCGCTGGCCGGTGGCGGTCATGGCTTTTGGTCAGCTCGTATCGCGCACATTGTTTACACTGGAAATGACCCTGGTTGTTCAAATTGACCTGCCCCTCGATATGTTCGGGCTGGTATTTACCTTCCTGATGTATATCATCGCTTTATTCGGCTTCAGACTCTTCGACCCGATCCCATTGGCGATACAAATGGTGATCACCCAGATGCGTGACGGTATGTTGGTCTTGGATTTAGAAGGTCGGTTGACCACCATGAACCCAGCCGCGAAAATCATTCTTGGCACATCAAAAGAACGAGCGATAGGGCAGTTAGCCCAGGCCTTGCTGCCCGGATATGCTAATGAGGTTGCAAATCTCCTGTCTGGGATTCCAGGATCAGTCGAAATTTGCCTGGGAACAGACTTAAAGCCTCGTTATTATGAGATGGTAATGACCACAATCAAAGACTGGCGCGAAGTAGAACTCGGGCATCTGCTCTTATTACGGGATGTCACTCTCAAAAAACAAGCTCAGTCTCAGATCATCGAGCAGCAGCGATCCTTGGCCACGCTGAAAGAACGTTGGCGAGTGGCGCGTGATCTGCATGACAATATTGGTCAGGTGATTGCATTTGTCAATACCCAGGGGCAAGCAGTGCGCCGCCTTCTTAGCCAGGGTGACGTTCAGACCGCGGATGCGCAGGTTGCCCGATTGGTCGAGGCAGCGCGAGAAGCGGATGTGGATATTCGCGAGTCGATCATGGCTTTAAGAGTAAGCCTTCCAGAGAACGGATTTTTTCTCGCCCTGGAGCAATATCTTGCAACGTATGAGAAGATGTACGCCATTCAAACAAAACTGGTCAAACCCGAGACATTCGATGTGAATTTCCTGGATGCACTTGTGAAGACTCAGTTGCTGGGTATCCTGCAAGAAGCGCTTACCAACGTGCGCAAGCACGCAAATGCCAGTCGTGTTGAGGTTAAGTTCGAAGATGAGTTGGGTTGGGTTAACGTCACTGTCATCGATGATGGGCGTGGGTTTGAACCAAGCGCAGCCTCTGAAGTTTCGAGCGAGCATTTCGGCTTGCGGGTGATGACTGAACGTGCTGAAGAAATTGGCAGCATTCTCAGCCTGCATTCTGAACCAGGGCATGGCACCCAGGTGAGGGTGCGGGTTCCAATAAAAGAGGCGACACAATGACACAGACCAAAATCATGCGCGTTCTGCTCGTCGACGATCACTCGCTTTTCCTCGAAGGACTGAGCAACTTGCTGGCCACGGACGGCATCGAGGTCGTCGGTGTGGCACATGACGGTTTCGATGCCTTGGTTCAGGCTCGTCGGTTTCAGCCTGATGTGATCCTGATGGACATCCACATGCCCAACTGTGATGGGGTGGCGGCCACTCGCCTGATCAAGGCCAGCATACCGCAGGTCAAGATCATCATGTTAACCATGTCTGAAAATGAGCAGGACCTGTTCGAAGCAGTCAAGAGCGGTGCTTCCGGCTACCTTCTTAAGAGCCTTAAAGCAGCCGAGTTCTTTGATTATCTGGCTGAGCTTCAAGCCGGTCACCCGCCTTTCTCGGCTGGCCTGGCTGAAAAGATCCTCAGAGAGTTTGCCCAACGTCCGAGCCAATCTCAGCCCCAGCATGAAGCAGATGGTCAGGGTATTGCCTCTATTGATGGTACGCAGTCCACGCTCTCTCCACGGCAAATCGAGATTCTCACCCTGGTCGCCCAGGGGCAGACTTACCTGGAGGTGGCTCAAACCATCTGCATCAGCGAACGAACGGTCAAGTACCACATGGCCGAGATCCTACGGAGACTGCACCTGCAAAACCGCACCCAGGTAATCACTTACGCCGCCCGTATAGGGCTCTCGCGAGCAAACCCAGAATAATCTGTTATTAGGTTTCTTTACAACTCACGATGAAGTCCTAACTCAGGGTTCCTCTCAACACAATTACACCAAAGTACAGTCCCTCAGCCGGGAGACTGTACTTTTTTTTCGCCCAGACTGTACCTAGGTACATTTTGTTTTACTGGAAGAGACCTTAATATAAAGGTGTCCATTATCCAATGAGGTGTGCGTTGCAGAATCGTACGCGGGTTGTCGTTTATGGCAATACCCTTACAATGGCCGGCATCGCTGCCAGCCTAAAAGCTGAAGAAAGCTTGGAAGTCATCTGCGTCGACCCACATGAACCCACCGCCCGACAAAGCCTGATTGAGCTCGACCCCAAAACCATCCTATTTGATCGTACTGAACCCCATCCTGAACTGGACCTGGTGCTACTGCGTGAGCAACCGGGTTTACTTTTGGTAGGGGTGGACCCCTCCAGCGATGATGCGTTGGTTTTATCAGGTCAATTCACCCGGGTGCTATCGGGGAAGGATCTAGCCAAGTTGGTGACCGAAAATGGTCAGGGCCGTGGAGAGTAAGAGATTTCAACGTGAGGGATAAGGAGATTTACAGAAAAATGCATATTCCGAGTTTGTTGAGCACACCCAGCCATTCAACTGCCGATGGCGGATTCA
>DATIUL010000082.1:0-1625 GCA_035466865.1 Anaerolineaceae bacterium
CCTTTCGATTATGATTAATGGTTACATCAATTAATACCATTTTAGTATGAATTTGTTAAACAATTATATGAAGCGATTAGATTTTATCAAAGGCGTCGTCCTGGATATGGATGGCACATTCTACATCGGCAACCAGCTGCTCCCGGGCAGCCTGGATTTATTGGCATTCTTCAATAGTAACAACATTCAATTCAGCTTCCTCACCAACAATTCCACCCGCAGCTGGGCTGATTACAGGCAAAAGTTACTCGGGATGGGTGTGCGCGAGCAAGATTGCCGCATCTACACTTCGGGAGAGGCTACCATCCAATATCTGCGCGAGCACTACTCGGGAAAACGCGTCAACCTGATGGGCACACGCAGCCTGGCAAAAAGCTTTATTGACGCTGGCATCGCCCTGGACGATGAAAACCCGGAATTGCTGGTTTTGGCCTACGATACTGAAAACACATACGCAAAGCTGGCAAATTTTTGCCTGCAAGTGCGCAAGGGTTTGCCTTACATTGCCACCCATCCGGATATTAACTACCCCGACCCGCGTGGCTATCTACCCGATGCTGGTGCTTACATTGAGCTTATTCGCGCTTCAACTGGGCGTCTTCCAGATGCAGTCATTGGCAAACCTTCGGCTGAGATATTGAACCAACTTGCGTATAATTGGGGACTGCAGGCCTCTGAAGTGCTGATGGTGGGCGACCGGCTTTACACCGACATTCAACTGGCGCGCAACGCCGGTGCCATTAGTGCCCTGGTTCTCACTGGTGAGGCGAAGTTGGAAGATTTGGAAGCCTCAATTGTCAAGCCAGACTTCGTTTGCGCTGATCTGGCTGAGTTGTTAAGCCAATTTTTAGTATCAAAATCTTAAATGGAGACAGAAAAATGACTATCGGAGACGTTTTAGGTCGGCTTGGAATCTTATGTATTGCCTATTTGGCCTTGCGCCTGGTCTTAAAAGTTGTGGTCAATCTGCTTCGGCAGAACGGAAAACCTCTGCCAGAACTTTTGAAGAAGGTCTGGCAATTTGTCAATAAAACCCACCGCATCGTGGGAATCGTTGCTGTAAGCGTCATTATTGCTCATTTTGTCTTGCAGTACACAAGCTTTGGGTTTATCCCCACCGGCGGGTTGCTGGCTGGGTCTGCACTCTTGCTGCAGGCTGGGGCAGGGCTTTTGTTGCGCGCCCAAAAGGACAAGGAAATGCGAAAGCGCTTTGTTTTTGCTCACACCGCCTGGGGCGCGATCCTGGTGTTGGCAGTGCTCAATCATCGGCTTAAAATCTTCTAATAAGACATTTTAAGGAACCTAACTCCAAGCCTCAGGAATTCCAAACAGGGTGGGAGAAGAAGTCTGGTCTTTTAGTCCATCTACTTCAAGCGCTCACGGTTAACGCAGAAAACTAATCGATGTAGCCCTGATGACTATTGGGTGGCGAGCAGTTCTGAGAATTGTTTTTCGTGAGATTTTTCATCCACAAGGATGTGCTGAAACAATTGTTTGGTCGTTTCATCGTCTATCCTTGAGGCGAACCCAATAATTCTCTCGTAAAGCTCGATGGCTTCAAGTTCCATGCCCTTGTCTATCGCCAGCATTTCCTTCACGCTGCTTCCCAAGGTGATATCGCCTGG
>DATIUL010000083.1:0-3891 GCA_035466865.1 Anaerolineaceae bacterium
GGGCTTCCGTGGGTCAGCCAAACTTGACCAGGAAGCTCTGGTCCAGATTATCTCCCGTTTGGCACAACTCGCGCTCGACCATCGAGAAATTCAGGAGATTGAGATCAACCCCCTCATCCTTTACCCAGAGGGGCAGGGTGCGCTCGCGCTGGACAGCCGCACAATACTGGCATAGTAACGATTAAAGAAAAAAATCCCGCTTTGTGGGATTTTTTGAGCCAACGAAGGGATTCGAACCCCCGACCGGGCGCTTACGAAGCGTCTGCTCTACCGACTGAGCTACGTTGGCACGTGGCAGCCATTATACCAGTATTCGAGGCTTATTCGTCAACGCCATTGTGCCTGAATTCCTTGTCTTTTTCGAGTTGGCTTGCCCGTTGGATTATCTTTTTTCCATAGCGATCCTTGAGGGAATCTATCGCGTTGGCGAGTTTGGATTTCTCCTGAAAAGCATCATCCCACAAGCTCATTTGGCGATGTGGCGTATCCAAATTACTCACACCCACGCCAATCAAGCGCACTGGCCGCCCATGGATCAGGTTATTCAAGAATAACTCGGATGCCGCAGTATAGATTTCTTCGTCCAGGTTGGTCAAAATCCCCAATTCTCTTTGGCGGGTTAGAGTTGTAAAGTCGGAATAGCGCAATTTAATTTGGACTACCGAGCCTGCCAAACCATCGCGCCGTAAACGATAACCTACTTTCTCAGCCTGGTAGCGTAGTTTGTCCAACAGAAAATCGACGTCGGTAGAATCAGAATTGAAGGTGGTTTCATTGCTACAGCTCTTCTGGCTTTCGTGCTCAGAGTGCACCCTGGAGTGTGAAATCCCCATGGCTTTTTCTTTGAGTTCCAAAGCATAGTTTCCAAAGAATGGCGCAAGAGATTTCTCATCCATGGCAGCCAGATCGCCAATGGTGTTTATGCCTCGGCTGCGCATCCTTTCGGCTGTTTTCGGACCAATCCCCAACATGCTCTGAATATCCAATGGCGCAAGAAATTCAGCCTCTTTTCCAGGCTCAACCACAGTAATTGCGTGCGGAGGTCTGCCAGTGCGTACCTTAGATTTACCATAATCGTTGGCTAACTTGGCAACCAACTTGTTTGTGGCAACGCCCATGGAGGTGGAGAGTTTGATTTCGCGGTCGATCCGGGCTTGGATCTGTCTGGCAACACTCTCGGCATTTTGCCGTAGATCACTCACATCCAGGTAAGCCTCGTCCACCGACATCTGCTGAAACAAAGGGGTAAAGTCGCGAAGAACAGCCATCACTTTGTCAGAATAGTCGCTGTACAAGTGGTGACTGCGGTGAGTAAATTTCAGTTGGGGGCAAAGTCGAAGCGCCTGGTTGGAAGGCATGGCAGAACGCACACCGTACATCCTCGCGGCATAGGAAGCCGAAGCTACAACACCACGCCCGTTAGTGTTACCCCCCACGGCAAATGGCACACCAATCAAACTCGGGTCCAGTAATTCTTCAACCGAGCAAAAGAAAGCATCCAGATCAACATGAATAATTTTTCGGTCCATAGCTAACAAAAAGCCCGCCAAAGCGGGCTTATCGATTAAATGTCCAGGTTCCTGACTTCTTTGGCATGAGTCTGAATAAAGCGTTTACGGGGGGGAACCAGGGAGCCCATAAGCATGTCAAAAGTTTTGTCCGCTTCCGCCGCGTCTTCGATATTTACCTGCAGAAGGGTACGGTTAGCAGGGTTCATCGTGGTCTCCCATAACTGCTCAGGGTTCATCTCGCCCAAGCCTTTGTACCGTGAGATGCTGACCTTAGCATTGCCGCCAAATCGCGTAACGATGCTGTCCTTTTCATTATCCGAGTAAGCATACTGGATTTGATTCTTGAAGCTGATGCGGTAGAGCGGCGGTTGTGCAATATAGACATGCCCTTTATCAATTAATTCCTGCATGTAGCGGAAGAAGAAAGTGAGCAATAGCGTACGAATGTGCGAGCCGTCAACATCCGCATCGGTCATAATGATCACACGACCGTAACGTAAACCTTTAAGGCCAAACGAATCACCAATGCTGGTACCTAGTGCAGAAATCAGAGATTTCACTTCGTTATTCCCCAGAATTTTATCCAGACGGGCGCGTTCAGTATTCAAGATTTTGCCACGTAACGGAAGAATGGCTTGGAAATGGCGGTCTCGGCCTTGTTTGGCAGAGCCACCAGCCGAGTCACCTTCAACAATGTAGAGTTCAGTTTTGCTGGCATCACGTTCAGAGCAATCTGCCAACTTGCCGGGGAGGGTCATGGACTCGAGGGCGGAACGCCTGATAACCAAATCACGGGCTTTCTTGGCTGCATCGCGGGCACGTGCTGATGTGAGACATTTTTGGATAATGGCTTTGCCTACTGAAGGATTCTCATCCAGGTATGCACTGAAAACATCGCCAACAACCTGTTGTACGTAGGTCTGTACTTCAGGATTCATCAGTTTGACTTTGGTTTGGGATTCAAATTGAGGATCAGGATGTTTGATACTGACGATGGCTGTCATGCCTTCGCGAGTGTCATCTCCACTAAAGTTGGCTTCAGAATCCTTTAATTGGCTGCTCTTGCGGGCGTAATCATTGATACAACGGGTTACTGCGGCTCGCAGACCGGTCAGATGGGTACCACCATCAATGGTATTAATCGTATTTGCGAAAGAATAAACCGTTTCAGTGTAGTTGTCGGTGTACTGGATTACGAACTCAATACCGATGCCCTCAATCTCTTTTTCACCAAAAATGGCAGGGGTGACCACATCGCGGTTCTTATCAACATAGCGCGCGAATGAGGCAATGCCCCCCTCAAAATGGAAGGTCATCTCTTTTGAGTCACGCTTATCTTGTAAAGCAATGGTCACGCCCTTAGTCACAAATGCCATTTCCCGAAAACGTTGGACCAATGTGGCGAAACTAAATGAAATGTCTTCCTTGAAGATTTCAGGATCTGGATGGAAAGTTGTGGTGGTGCCAGTTTGATTGCCGGTATAGGTACCGACTGCTTTTACAGGTTCCTGAGGTTTTCCCCGGACGTAACGCTGTTGGTAGACCTTGCCATCCCGCTTCACGTTTACTTCGCACCAATCTGAGAGGGCATTGACTGCCGAAACACCAACGCCGTGCAAGCCGCCAGAGACTTTGTAAGAGCCTCCTCCAAACTTGCCACCGGCGTGTAATACGGTCATGACTACTTGTAAAGCGCTTACTTTCATTACCTTATGGATGTCTACGGGGATGCCGCGGCCGTTATCCCTAACGGTCACGCTTTCATCTTCGTTGATGGTGATCTCAATCAGGTCACATACCCCGGCTAGCGCTTCGTCGATGGAATTGTCAACAACTTCATAAATCAAATGATGCAGGGCTTTGATGTCTGTTCCACCGACATACATGCCGGGTCGACGTCTGACTGCCTCAAGACCTTCCAGAACCTGAATATCGCCTGCGTTGTAGTGGGTTTCTTCGTTTGTCAATGCAATTACTCCAATTTAATCAATTTTGAGGTGGTACTGAATCGCTTATACTGCGAAACAACTTGGCAATGTCGTTAGCAAAAATCTTGGCATCTTTAAAAAAATAGAAACTTGCCAGGATCATCGCCGTTGAAACGGCTGCATGCCCAAAAATTCCTACCAATATCATCCAGGATCCATCGGGCGGATTTTGCCAGAGTCTGTCAGAGATATAGGTGGCAAAAATCATGATGACTACAAAAAAAGATGCAAAAATGCCGGATTTTTTGAAGATGAAAATGCTTTCCTTGGCAGCTTCCAAAAGGTTCTTGTTCTCCAGGATAATGGCGTGGGGAGTGAAAAGCAAAGGGAAGAGCAAATTTATAAGCACCAACAAGGCAATAAAGTACACAATTGAACCCAAAAGCGGATTG